>DATLRG010000267.1:0-4088 GCA_035534795.1 Chloroflexota bacterium | reverse complement strand
ACACGTCTCAGACACCCTCCAGACGGCACGAGACAGACGAGGCTACCCGTGCGCCTGCTGCCAGGCGCGCTGGATGCGGCGGAAGAAGGCGACGAGCTCGTTTTCGCTGGCACCGAATGGGACCTCGACGGTAATGGCGAGGGTGAGATCCGGTGCCCCGGTATCGGAAAGATGCAACCCGACGATCGACGTCGCCGCGCCCCGGTGGACGAGGTCGGTGGATCCCAGTGCGAGCGATCCGGCGCCGACAACCTCTTCGAGTCGGCGGAAAAAGCGCGTCGCCTTGTCGACCATCTGCCCCAACAAGGCCCGACGGTCGACGAAGTAGTTTCGAAGCTGGTCCGCGTCGACCTTGGCGTCGAACGCGCCGTCCAGTTCGGGATAGGCGCGTTTGGCACAGCGTCGAAGCGCGGCCCGGCGCTGCGCCGGCCCGAGTCGAAGCTCCCGGAAGTCGTTCGTTGGCCGGCCGGTGTCGTCGATGATGCCGAGTGACTTCAGCGACGTTGTGAGCGCAGACTCGTTGCCGGTCGCGATTCTCCAATGCGCCAGGAGGACCGCGTCGATTCGGTCAGGGGCCTCCTCCCGCTGGGCACGTTCCACCAGTTCCTTGAATGCTTTGAACGCAACGTAGGGAGGTCGCGTCCTGAGCAGCACACGACCGTCGTCGTCTCCCACTGGCATGTCTTCGGTCCTCCTCGGGCCCATCTCCGTAATCGTCGGCCCCCGTACGGGATGAGGGGAGCAGGTCGGAAGTGGCTGGCGGAAGTTTGGCCCTGGGGTCAAGGTTCCGCCACCCACTTCCGACCTGCTCCACTGCGACAGCACCAGACTGCCGCTGCCACGGCTCCTGCCGTAGTAGGCCGGTACTGACTTTCGGATGAATCTAGTATAGCCATACCGTCGCGTCACTTCAAGAGTGATCAAAGGTGGGCGTCGATAGTACGGAATCGTTCTTCGAGCTGCTACGAACAGAGCATTAGTTAAAATATCTGGGCGACGCGCGGCGAATGACTCTCAGACGCCTATACTGTTCTATCATCAGTACACGGTTGGTCCGTACGGTAGGATCTCCCGCCAGCCTGCCTTGACAGTCGCTTTGGAGGACAGTATGATCCTGCGTAAGCGTTCGTGGCCGCCGGTGCCATGGCCAATTAGTTCGATAAACGAACGAATCGGCGTGATCGAAATGGAATTGACCGTCTCGGGCGTGGTCCCGATCGGTCGGCGTGGTCCAGGGAGTTGTTGAAGGACGCGGACGATCTGCAGTCGTGGCAGCTCCTTCGCGGCTGTGACCTTCAGGCACGAGGGGGTGTGTCAGAAAGTCACTGGATGAGAGTTCCGTAAGCGCCAGACCGGCTGAAAATGGGTCGCGTCGGTTACAGCTAGCGCGGTCTCCCATCGAGTTCAGCGGTCTCGCGTCTAGGTGACGAGGAGCCGTCGGTCTGGTAGAATCAACGGCGCGCAGAACATCGGTTCTGATATATGTCAAATGCCGCGCAGCGCGGCGACGATTGTCGATGGAAATATTGTTGCAACCAGGTGGTTCGGTGAGGAGGCCCAGGTGAGCGCAGTCCACGGTGTCGTGAGCCCAGCGTCGGACGAAGGGACGGTGCTGGATGGAATCCGCGAGAAAGTCTTCCTCGATCGCTACTCCTTGAAGGACCGGGACGGCTCTCCGATCGAGATGCATCCCGAGCAGATGTGGCGGCGTGTGTCCACGAGCATCGCCGCGGTTGAGCCGACCGACGACCAGCGGACCTTCTGGTCCGAGCGGTTCTACGAGGCGCTCAGCGGATTCAAGTTCGTGCCGGGTGGGCGCATCCTCGCCGGGGCCGGGACCGGGCACCGGGTTACTTATTACAACTGTTATGTCATTCCCAGCCCGGACGATAGCCGGAGCGGCATCCTGGACAACTTGAAGATCATGACCGAGATCATGGCGCGGGGGGGTGGTGTCGGCATCAATCTCTCTACCCTTCGACCGCGCGGCTCCTACATTCGCACCGTGAACGGCACCGCCTCCGGCCCCTGCTCCTGGGGCCAGCTCTACTCGGTCGCGACCGGCGACGTGATCCAGCAGGGTGGCTCGCGCCGCGGCGCCCTGATGCTGATGCTGGACGACAACCACCCGGACATCGAAGAGTTCATCACCGTTAAGCGCCGTCACGGCATGATCGAGCACGCCAACCTCTCGGTCTGCGTCTCCGATGCGTTCATGGAGGCGGTGGCCAACGACGCCGACTGGCAGCTCATCTGGGATGGCAAGGTCCAGAAGACGATCCGGGCGAAGGCCCTCTGGGACCTTATCTGCGAGTCGGCGTGGCTTTCGGCCGAGCCGGGCGTCGTCTTCACCGAGCGCTACAATCGCCTGTCCAACACCTGGTACTACGAGAATATCCGGTGCGTTAATCCGTGCGGCGAACAGGGACTTCCGCCCTGGGGCGTCTGTAACCTCGGGGCGCTCAACCTCGCTGCCTTCGTCCACGATGGCGAATTCGATTACTCGTCGCTGGCCGAGCACGCCCGGCTGGCCATTCGATTCCTCGACGACGTCGTCGATGCCAACGACTACTTTATCGAGGAGAACCGGGCCGCTCAACTGGGTACGCGCCGCACCGGCCTCGGTACCATGGGACTGGCCGACGCCCTGCTCGCGCTGCAAGTCCGCTACGGCAGCGATGAGTCGCTGCCGGTGGTCGAACGGATCTATCAGACGATTCGGGACGCGGCTTACGACATGTCCTGCGACATCGCCGCCGAGAAGGGCGTATTTGCGAACTTCGACCGTGAAAAGTACCTCCAGGGAAAGTTCATCCAGCGCCTCCCCGAGCGGCTTCAGACGAAGATTGGCAGCCAGGGTATTCGTAACGCGGTGATCCTGACCCAGGCGCCGACGGGCACGACGAGCCTGTTGGCGGGCGTGAGCTCGGGAATCGAGCCGGTCTTCGACTTCGCCATGCTGCGACGGGACCGCACCGGCGAGCACGTGCTCTATCACCCACTCTACCAGGCGTGGCGTGGCGCGCACCCGGGCGACCCGACTCCTGAATGGTTCGTCAAGGCCGCGGACCTGACGCCCGAAGAGCACGTGCGCGTGCAGGCGTTGATTCAGAGCTTCACCGACTCGAGCATCTCCAAGACGGTGAATGCGCCGAACAGCCACACCGTCCAGGAAGTCGACACGCTCTATCGTCAGGCCTACGCGCTCGGCTGCAAGGGCGTGACCTACTACCGCGATGGCTCGCGCGACGCGGTGCTGATGCACCTCGAGGAGAAGCCGGGAGCGGGAAGTCACGAGGCCGGAGTCGGGAGTCAACAGGAGGGGACGGTGGCGATGGAAGAGACAGTTGCACGAGATCAGAGTCAAACGGAGCAGGCAGGACAGCGAGCGGCCACGGCTTCTGCTGACTCGTGGCTCCTCACCCCTGACTCCTCGTCCGACGTGCCGCAGCTCCGACCGCGGCCGCACGTGCTGACGGGATCGACTTACCGTGCGCCGACGCCCGTGGGGACGGCCTTCGTGACGATCAACAGCGCGCCCAACGGCGACATCTGCGAAGTCTTCATCACGGTCGGACGCGCGGGGTCGGACGTGGCGGCCGACGCGGAAGCGCTGGGACGGCTGATCTCACTGGCGTTCCGAATTCCCTCCGCCCTCTCGCCCCGGAGTGTCGCCGAGGCGGTGATCGATCAACTCTCGGGCATCGGCGGCAGTAACTCGCTCGGCTTCGGCAACGCGCGGGTGCGCTCGCTCGCCGACGCCGTGGCCAAGGTGATCGGCGAGCACGTGGGTCTCGCCGGCATCTCGCGCGGCAATCCGTTGCAGGTATCGCTCTCGGACGCGCGCGGTCCAACCAACGGCAGTGGCGCGGCCAGCGGGGCTAGCGCGGCCAATAGAAACGGTCACGCGCCGCTCCCCGTGCGCACCACCGGCGACTTCTGCCCGGGCTGCGGCCAGATCGCCCTCGTCTACGAGGAGGGCTGCCGGAAGTGCTACGTTTGTGGGTTTTCCTCCTGCTAGCGCATCACCCAGGGAGATCGTCGCGAACGGGGTTGAGAAAATTGGCCCGGTGGGCCAATTTTCTCAA
>DATLRG010000266.1:0-6301 GCA_035534795.1 Chloroflexota bacterium | reverse complement strand
GTCGTGTGGGAGCGTACCTGGCCTGTCGTCGGGTCGTAAACGTCCAACCCACGAATTTCGACAACGACCCGTCCATCCTCTCCCCGGACGTCGATGTCTGGCTCGCCGAACACAGTGAAGAGGTTACCCGAGCCCGTCTTCTTCAACAGATCGCCACCCATCGAGAGATCGGGATTCATGTTCGCCTTCAGGATGGCGAGGTTGCCGAGTTGTTTGAACTCGTTGGCGATGTATGCGTCGAAGGCGAACCCACAGACGATGAGGATGTCGAAGAAGCCAGCTGCTTCCTTGGCTGCGTCACGTACGATGTCGGCGTCGACTGTGCCGTATTGCGGGCCGATGGTGACTGCGGCACGACGCGGGTTGCCGTCTTCGGAGTACTCGCCAACTGCATGGACATATTTGCCGGGCCACGGCTCGAGACGGTCGAAGGTGAGTCGCTCATTGCGGACCGTGTTCTGGACGCCGGCTGCGCGAAGGTTGTCGATGATGGCGCTCGTGTAGTCAGTGCCGTCCGACTCCGGGTCGTCGGGGCGCAGTCGCTCACGACCTGAACCAATGTATGGTGACAGTGATTCGACGGTGAACGGACCGGGGACTCGCACCACCGCGGGATCGATCTGCGGCCGATCGTAGAGGATCTCCCGATCCGAATTAGCCTTGATTGCCGCGCTGATCGATGCAGCCGTGGAATCTTCGTAGATATCGGGATTATTAGCGATCGACTTTAGGGTGACGTGTGCGACGGTCTCGTACTTGAAGCCGCGACGAATGTCTGTCGTCTCTGGATCTGCAAGGAGATACTGGGATAGGCGAGCAGCGAGGAGACGCTGGCGGGCGAGGGCAATGGCGACGCGACTGGTGTCGATCGTGATCCAGCGTCGTCCCCACTGCTCGGCGATGTAGGCAGTCGTGCCTGAGCCACAGGTGGGATCGAGAACGAGGTCGCCAGGATCGGTTGTCATGAGTAGACAGCGTTCAATGACTTTCTCGTTGGTCTGAACAGCGTAGAGTTTGCCCTCTCTTCTCCCTGCGACAGAGGTGTCTACCCAGGTACTCGTAAGCTCTATAACCGGAAAGTCATCAAGGTAACGCCGATACGCTATGCTTCCTTCTCGACCAAACAAGCGTTCGGCTTGTGAAAGGCGACTCACCCCATCAGGCCAGTGCGCCTTCCAGTGGCTGCCACTTGGAGGGTTGTACGTCGTTCCGTCTAGTTGGACAGGTTGTAGATTAGAAGCAGCGCCCTGGCTTGTAAGGTTGTCAAGTCGGAAGACGCGCGCCCCGTCGGTTGGAGGAACAGAGCCTTCCCGTTCTTCCTCGCTCATGGGCCTTACGCTTCCATCCTTCAACTCCAATAGCCGATAGTCTCCACTTCTCAGGGTCGCGCTGGATTTGCCAACAAACAACGGCTGGTATTTGATTCGTTCAATGTCTTTACCGTACCAAAGAAGGTAGTCGCCTGTCCGACTCAGCTTAGAAGTTGCAAATCCGCCGGTCGTAGCGTATGAAATTAGTCCTGCAAAATTGTCCCGCCCGAATACCTCATCCAAAAGGCACCGCACCAGGTGCAGGTTTTCGTCGCCGATCTGGACGAATATACTGCCAGTGTCAGCAAGCAACTCCCTAGCGACCAGTAATCGGTCCCGGAGGTACGTCAGATACGAGTGAATCCCCAATGTCCAAGTGTCGCGGTACGCCTTCACGACCTCGGGTTCGCGCGTCAGATCGGCGGGCTTGTCGGCGACGTTGCGCTGGCCGACCTGCGGCTGGAAGTTGCTGGCGAACCTGATCCCGTAGGGCGGGTCGAGGTAGATCATCTGGACCTTGCCGGCCAGGTCTTCGCGGCGCGCCAGCGACGACATCACGACCAGGCTGTCGCCCAGGATCAGGCGGTTCGACCAATCGACGTCGTACTGGTAGAACTTGACGGCTTCTCGGTACTCCTGCTGGGGGTCGGCGAAGAAGCTCCGCTGGACCTCCTGGCGGGCCGCGATGGCGAGGATCGCTTTGGTCGAAACACGCTCGTGGATGTGCAGCGGCTGGGCATCGACTTCGAGCTCGTGCTTCTCGCGTTTGCCGGTCCATTCCAACCAGGGTTCCTGGGTCCGTAGCGCCTCGGCCAGCAGGCCGACCTCGTCGGCGGTGAGCGGACGACGGCGGGCCTCGGTCAGCAGGTCGGGCAGGCGGTCCGGGCTGCCGGATGGATCGAACCGAAGGGCCGGCGGCAGGTGGGGGTTGTACGAATACTTCTCCCGCGGCCGCTCGGCGATGCGGCCCTGGGCAGCGAGGCCGGCGGGCGGGTTGTTCTTGCGCTTGGAGCGGGCGTAGCGGTAATCGCGCGCCGGGGTATTGCTGTCGGTCTCGTTGGGGGTCTCCATCGTCGCGTTGGTCCTCCAGCCTGCCTTGCGTCGCCCCTCGTCCGTTCATCATCGCGGCGCTCGTGGTCACCGGTGCAATCAGCCGCGGCTGAACGACGGGGATGGCGTGATACTAGCAAAATCGGCTGGCCAATGGAATAGCAGCCTTCCTGGTCGGTAGACGATCGCGCGTAAAGCGCTGATCGTTCTGATGTGCTATGACCGGCAGATAGCCAGATGGACGGGTCAGATGCCGAACAGCTTCTTGATGTCAGGTCGCCGGTCTGGGCGAAGCGCTCGAGCGCATCAAGCATGCGCTGGCGCGCGGTCTGGTCGGGTCGAGCGAGGTCTTGGAAGGCTGGTTCGGCGAGGACGACAGCGCGGGTCACGCCTGCTCGAGCAGGCGGCGGCGGGCCTCGTCGAGCGGGACCACGCGACCCGCGGCGACGTCGGCGAGGCCTTCGTCGATCGCGGCTTGCTCGGACGGCATCATCGAACGGAAATGGAAAGAGTGGGAAAGGCGCCATGGTGACCAGTCGTCATGATCCTTGAGCAAGAACCTTCAGCCGTATATAATCCAGCCGTTCCACCGAACATTTGTTAGGTCGTAGGCTGGATGGGAGAATGGGACGATGCAACGGATGAAATCCGCGCCATGGCTGTTCGACACTGACGGGAATGGACCGACCCATTCTTTGCACCAACCCATCTTCCGGCCATCGCGCAGGGTCTTGAGATTGAGATTGTCTCCCGGCCGTTTCCTGGCCAGCCCGACTTTCCCGGCGTGCCTATCCATCACGAATGCGGCTTTCGCCTTATCATCGTCAATCGACTCAAGCCGCCGACACGGCGCATCTTTACCGTCGCTCACGAAATCGGTCACATCGTGCTGGACCATCGACCGCCCCGTACCCGTGTGCAGGAGCGCGCCGCCAACGTATACGCGAGTGAGCTACTGATGCCCACCGCGCGTGTCGCCCGGCAGGTACGTCGCTGGGGTCGTGATCCTTGCCGGCTGGCGCAGTTGAACCGCGTGTCGTTCCCGGCGATGGAGATGCGCCTCGCGGAGGTTGCCGCGTTGTGTTGCTCAAATGGTGAGTTACCCGTCTGGTGGGCGAGAGGGGAACGAGCGTCCGAGGAGTTCTGACAGCTCACGGGAGGCTCCCTTGAGAAACGGCGATACCCACTGCCCGGCCAGGGCAGTATCACGCAACGGTCCGATGGACTCTACGTGGCTCGCCTTGGTCTCGGCAAAGATCCGCGGACCGGCAAGTACCGTGTCTGGCAGCAGACCAGCACGGACTACGATGTCGTCGCGCGCGCGCTGGCGACCGCGGTCGAGCACCGCCGCCAGGGGCAGCGGGTCGGCGCGGAGCGGCAGACGCTCGGCGACTACCTCGACGATTGGGTGGAGAGCGCGATCAAGGGCAAGCCGGCCTCGACCTACTCCTCCTATCTCCAGCTCGTCGCAACCCATTGTGAGCACCTGTCTGTACACCGCGAGACCGTCATTTATCGGTACACAATATCACCGGTACGCGTCGCGGCGGTTGAGGACGCGGAGGACGAGGATGGCCTTGGGGTCGTCGGTGAAGGTGAAGAGGATGCGCCAGTCGCGGACGCGTAAGCGCCAGGCGGCATCGACGCCGGCGAGCTTCTTCAGGTCGCCCTGGCCGGTGTCGTCGTCGTGGTGGACGGTGCGATCGACGCGGGCGGCGGCCTCGGGATCGAGTCGGGCGAGATCGCGGCGGGCGCGGCTGCTCCAGATGATCACGGGCGCTGGTGAGGCGGCAGGCCGAGCTCACGGTGGAGCTCGTCGTCGGTGATCGTGTGGCCGGCGGCGAAGTCGGCGAGGCCTTCGGCGATCGCCGCTTGATCCTCGTCGACGAGCGGCTCGTCATCGAGTGGGGCGGCCTGGGCGGCGCGCCAGGCTGGTGAGTGGGCCGCGCGCAGGTCTTCGAGGTAGCGGGCGGCGTCGGTGAGCTCCTCGGGCGCGAGCTGATCGACGAGCTCGTGCAGGTGGGCGCGGGTGGCGATCATGGCGTGGCCTCCGGTGGCGTTGGGTTTGGGTGTAAGTATAACGCGTCGTGGATGCTCTTTGTTTCAACAGACGTCGCGGCGGTGTGTGTCGACCGATGAGTCCTCTCGCGCTCCGACAGGCCGGCGGTGGCGGGGTGAGCATCTCGCCCGGCGAACGAAAGGTGCGCTACAATGGCTTCTGATCCGACGTCTGCCCTGGGCGTTCTCGGCTGGCTGCAGACCGTGTGGACGGCCCTTGGGCGACTCACACTCGGCGAGCTCGCGCCGGAGCACGTCGATCGGATGCTGGCGGGATTGGTGGTCCACGATCGGGAGGGCCGGCCCACCACGCGACCGGTCTCGGCCCGGACCCGCCAGTACGTCCGGGCCGTGCTGCGCAGCGCCCTCAACCGCGCCGTCAAGCGCCGGATCCTGACGCGGAACGCCGCCGAGCTGGCCGATGCGCCCCACGTCGATCGGGCGCCGATCGTCCCCCTCACCCTGGACGCCGCGACCCGACTCCTCGCCGTCGTCCGGGGCGAGCCGCCCGACGCGCTCTACTCGGTCGCGCTGGCGATTGGCCTCCGCCAGGGCGAGGCGCTCGGGCTCCGGTGGAGCGACGTCGACGTCGCGCGCGCCCAGGTGATTGTCCAGGTCGCGCTCGAACAGGTGGACGGGGACTGGCACCTCAAGGACCTCAAGCCGCACCGCTGCGGGAAGCTGATCCCCTTGCCGCGTTTCGCCGTGGACGCGCTGACCGAGCGACTCGAGATCCAACGCGAGGAACGCCGCGCGGCCGGCTTCGCCTGGCGGGGAAACACCCTCGGTCTCGTCTTCACGACCGGCACCGGGATGCCGCTCTCGCGCCACAACCTCTATCGCCAGTGGCGCGGATATCTTGCCGCGGCCAAGCTCCCCCCGGCGCGCTTCTACAACCTCCGCCATACCTGTGCGAGCCTGCTCCGCGGCCAGGGCGTCGGACTGGATGCGATCCGGGACATCCTTGGCCGTGCGACAATTGTGCTCACCGCCGATACGTACGTGCATCTGGGGCAGGCTGAACATCGGGAGGCCATGGGGAAGATGGAAGAGCTGTTCCCGGCGGCTGAGTCACGTTCTGCCCAGTAGTCTGTCCACCAGGAGATCCCGATTTTCCTGACCAACATACCGCCAAAAGAAAATCGCCTAGAGTTTCTAGGCGATACCGGGTAGGCCGTGCAGGGCTCGAACCTGCGACACCCTGATTAAAAGTCAGGTGCTCTGCCAACTGAGCTAACGGCCCGTGCGAACTTGCTATCCAGATTGTACCCTAGCCCTGCCGCTTGCGCAAGCCAATCTGCGCTCGCGGGGTACCGAGCGGCTTTCGGAAACGTTGAGCACATGCGTGGCGGAGGGCCCGTAGGGTGGCAGCTTGCCGGCCGCCGTGATGTGTCGACGAAGCACCGGGCCCGGATGGCGGCAGACAAGCTGCCACCCTACGGGCATCGCGTCGGACTGCTCAAGGTCAGGGGGAGTTGCTGTAACGCGGATTCGTGGGGACCTGGGCCCGCTCCCCTCTCCATCGGAGATGGAGAGGGGCCGGGGGTAAGGTCACTCCGTGCTGCTGCTTCAGGTCTGGCCAGGTGGCGACGTGCCACGCGCCGCGATCGCCTGCTCCAGGTCGCCCAGGAACTGCGTCAGGGTCAGCCCGCTGCGCCGGGCCGCTCGGTAGATCGCGGCGAGACCGAGGTCGTCGGGAACGCCCAGACCTCGGCTCGCCTGCTGGATGCGCGCGCGGACTCGCTGTCCAGCGAGATCATCTTCCAGCGTCGCCACTTCTTCACGCACCCGGTTCAGGTACTCCTCACCAGTCAGAGATGCCACCAATCGCCTCCTACTGCAATTTTCAGATTGGTTTGACTGGTTTGCTGAAACACAGCCCT
>DATLRG010000265.1:0-2615 GCA_035534795.1 Chloroflexota bacterium | reverse complement strand
CGTTCGACGCGCTCCAGCAAACGATGCTGCAACTCGCCGTCCCCGAGGGGCAGCGCGGGCGCGCAGCCGGCATCTGGTCGTTCAGCATCGGCACCGCGCCCCTCGGCCACCTCGAAGTCGGCGCGCTCGCCGCCACTCTCGGCACGCCCGGCGCCCTGGTCATCAACGGCAGCGCGGTCATTCTTGCCGCCGCCGCGCTCCTGCTCCGGTCGCCGGTCTACCGCCCAGGGCGCTTTACTCGTTCCGCCATCGCTCGATCCAAAGTCGGCGGGACGAATAGGCCATCGTTGTGATCTCGCGGTCTCGACGCGTCGCTCCCGAGCGAGCGCCGCCGGTTGTAGAGACGGGTCGGCGACCCGTCTCTACAACGCTTGGTTGTTCGGGCCGCGAATCGAAACGGAGCGTCCGCTCCCGTCTTTCACGCCGGCAAAGCAGACTCCCGGATCCCCTTCCGCACCCGTTCCGGTGTGAACGGTACTTCGTGGACATCGACGCCGACCGCGTCCAGAATCGCGCCCTGGACCGCGGCCATGCCGGGGGTAATCGGCGGCTCGGCGACGCCCTTGGCGCCGTACGGGCCGTTGATTGTCGGGATCTCCAGCAGAACGGTCTCGAGTTCCGGCACGTCCAGGGCGGTCGCGATGTGATAATCGAGGAAGCCTGGATTGAGCATCCGGCCATCAGGGCCGTAGGCAAGCTGCTCCCAGAGCCCCCAACCCAGCCCTTGAACCATGCCGCCTTCCATCTGGCCTTCGACCGACATCGGGTTGAGCGCTTTGCCACAGTCGAGGGATTGGCCGGAATAGCGCAGCCAGACCTTGCCGGTGTCCGGATCGACTTCCACCTTGACGATCTGAGCGGCGATGGTCATCGCGCTTGGCAGCGCGTTGAAACCACCGGTCTCAGAGATCGGTCCGCCTGGCGAGCGGCCCGCCTTCTGCGCGACCTGGGAAAGACTCACCTTCCGCTCCGGGACACCCCGAACCCAGACTTGATTGTTGCGAATTTCTAAATCGTCCGGGCTCGCTTCGAGCATGTCCGAAGCCACTCCCAGGACCCGTTCCTTCACCCGCGCCGCCGCCCGCTGGACGGCGTTCCCGACGCTGTAAGTCGCATTGCTGCCACCGCTGTTCGGCGCGACCGGCGCCGAGTCGGTGTCGCCCCGGATGACCGTCACCTTGTCGAGCGACACGCCGGCCGTCTCGGCGGCAATTTGAGCGATCGAGGTATCCGAGCCGCTGATGTCCATCAGACCAGAGAACACGGTGAGCGAACCGTCGTCCTGGACGGCACACAGCGCGTTCGCCGGCTGACTGCCGTTGGTCCACTGGCCAATCGCGACGCCCCAGCCTTCGTTCGGGCCTTTTGTCCGCTCTGACCAGCCGGCTCGCTCGGCGATCGCCCGCAGGGTCGCCTTGTAGTCGGTTTGGGCCGTCGCCTCTTTCATATTGATCAGGCGAAGCTCGATCGGGTCGATGCCAAGCTCGTGGGCGATCCGGTTCAGCTGGGATTCCGAGGCGAACGCGACCTGCGGACCACAGGGCGCACGGTAGGCGCCAGCCAGCGGCTTGTTCGTGATCACGTCGTAGCCGTGGGTCTCGAGGTGCGGGAAGTCGTAGACGGCACGGATCCGATCGGTCCGCCAGGCGCCCCGCCCTTGCTGGCCGATATCCCAGTAGCCGATCGCCTGCCGGGCGAGAATCTTCCCGTCCTTCCGCACGCCGGTCTTGATCGTCATCACCAAACCCTGGGCCGGGCGGGCGTCGAGAAACTCTTCCTCGCGGTTGTAAACGACCTTGACCGGCCGACCGGCGGCCTGGGCCAAGAGGACAGCGTAGATGTCGACGACGCCGCCGCCCACCTTCGCGCCGAAGCCGCCGCCGATCGTCATGCCGATGACGTTGACCATCCGAGGAGTGACGCCAAGGGCCCGGGCAATGTTCGATCGCGAGGCGAAGATACCCTGGGTGCTCGTCCAGACCGTGATCTTCCCAGTGGGCGCAACCTCGGCGACCGCGACCTGCGGCTCGATGTAGGACTGGTGGGCGCGCGGAATGACGTAGGTATCTTCAAAAATCTGGTCCGATTCGGCGAATCCCTTCTCGACGTCCCCTTCGACGACGTCGACCTGATTGACGACGTTGCGGAGAACCCGGCCGTCGTAGGTCGTCAGCGGGTGCTCGTCCTCGTGAATGATCGGCGCGTCCGGCTTGATCGCCTCGAGGACGTCGACCACCGCCGGCAAAACCTCGTACTCGACCTCGATCAGCTTGACCGCCTCTTCGGCGATCTCGCGGGTCACCGCGGCGACCGCGCCGACCTTCTCGCCCTGAAACTTCACCTTCGTCTGGGCAAAAGCCTTGAAGTCGTACGAGGTGCCGTGCTCTTCGTCGACGATCTTGCTCACCCGACCGGCGAGCTTGTCCTGAGTCAGAACCGCCTTGACTCCGGGCAGCGCCTCGGCTTTGCTCGTGTCAATCCGGAGAATGCGCGCGTGAGCGTGGGGACTCCGGAGAAAGGCACCGTGGAGCATGCCAGGCAGCTTCAGATCGGCAGTGTACTTCGCGCGACCGGTCACTTTATCCAACGCGTCAACGCGGGGCGCGCGCTGACCG
>DATLRG010000264.1:0-5872 GCA_035534795.1 Chloroflexota bacterium | reverse complement strand
TCGCGCTTTCCATACTCTCTACAGCAATTTTCAGATTGGTTTGGCTGGTTTGCCGAGGCACAGCCACGGCTGTGCCTCGGCAAACCAGCCAGACCAATCTGAAAATTGCAAGAAAGCCACGGTGAGAACGACGAGATCCTCAGGTATTCGCCCCGAGCATACTGGCGTCCAGCCCGCCGGCGGCGCAGATCTTCGCGTACAGCTCGCCGCTGGGCTTCACCGTTCGCTCGAGGGTGTCGTAGTCCACGTGGATCAGGCCGAAGCGCAGCCGCCGACCCTCTGCCCACTCGAAGTTATCCAGCGCCGACCAGTGCAAGTAGCCCTGGACCGGCACCCCTTCCTGAATCGCCCGATGAATCTGCTGCAGGTGGGAGATCAAGAACGCGGGGCGTAGCTCGTCCCGCTCGTCGGCGACTCCGTTTTCGGTGATCAAAATTGGCTTGTCGAACTGGCCGAGAAACTTGAGCACCCGGTACATGCCCTCGGGGTAAATCTCCCAGCCCGCCGCTGTCTTGGGTCGGTCCGGGTGGGCGAAGAAGCTGCCGAAGTAGCTGCGGGGGTAGCGAAAGTCGAACGTGACCATATCACGCGAGTAGTAGTTGAGGCCGAGAAAGTCCAGGGCATTCGTTCCCTCGGGGACCGGACCTCGTCCGAAGGGAAATTGAAACTGGCCTTTGAGCATCGACAGCAACACCGCGCGATTGAAGATGGACTCGCCGACCCGGGCCACGAAGTGGTCGACGGGCAGGACCGGCCGGTACGGATCGAAGACGCGCAGGTGGTGGGCGACGCCGACCCGAACGTCGGACCGCGGGCTTCGCTCGCGGATGATCCGCGTCGCCCGCGCGTGACCCAAAATCATGTTGTGCAGCACTTGCCGGAGGAGGAAAAGGCTCCGCTTGCCGGGGGGCCACGATCCTTCCACGTAGCCCTTCGTCGCGTAGACGACCGGCTCGTTGAGCGTGACCCAGTAGCGCACCAGGTCGCCGAACGCATCCACCGCGTGGGCAACGTAGCGCCCGAACACGTCGAGCACGTCGGGAGTTTCCCAGCCGCCCTTCGCACTCAGCCAGAGCGGGTTCGTGAAATGGTGGAGCGTCACCACGGGTTCGACGTTCAGCCGTCGGAGCGCTTCGAGGACCGCGCGATAGTGCTGGACCGCCTCGCGATCGAAGTTGCCGGGCGTCGGCTCGATCCGCGACCACTCCAACGACAGCCGGTGCGCGTTCTGGTGCAGGGCCGCGAACAACGCGAAATCTTCGCGGAAGCGATGGTAATGATCGCACGCGAGATTCGAGCGGGTCCCGTCGAGGATGTGTCCCTGCTGTTCCCAGGCCCACCAGTCGCTGTTGGTATTGTTCCCCTCGACCTGATGGGACGCGGTGGCCGTACCCCAGAGAAAATCTCGCGGAAACGCGAGCGACGGACAATCGAGCGTCATGGCTGGAACACACTCTCTCTGACGGGCGGGACGGGTGGCACGACGGCGAAGGCAATCGTCAAGCGGAGCCGACCGCCATCGGCTTGCGAAAATTGATCGTATAGGCCACGGTGTCGCCGAAAGACTCCAGGCGCTCGAAACCCGCCTCCTCGCCCCGGGCCTCGACTGTCTTTCGGAGCGGATAGGCCGGATCGCTGATGACCTCGCTGACCGATAGCCGCGCGGCCGGCCGCAGCACGCGCCAGACATCCGCCAGCGCTCCACGGACGTCGACGACGCGACCGAGTGTCGAGTCCAGGCACGCCGCGTCGAAGCTCTGATCGTCGAAGGGCAGGCGATGCCCCGTGCCGGGAATGACGCTCGCGTTCTCCACGCCGGCCGACGCCAGGTACGCCCGCGCGTGCTGCAGACCGTCCGCGTCGAGCGCCACCGCCTCCACGCGACCAGTGGTCCCAACCGTCTGCGTGAGCGCCTCGGTCAGCGGGCCATTGCCCGGGCCCAGGTGGAGCACCCGCATCCCGACGCGCAAGCCAACCCGCCGGGCCACGACCGTGGGACCGAGAAACTGTCGCCGAATCGGTGCGTCCAGGGCCAGGGCCAGGCGCGACAGAAATCGTGCCGGGATCAATCGATAGAGCAAGCGCACGATAATCTGAACGATAAAGACGACGACGAGCGTGCCGATCGCCAGGCGTCCCAGCGTTCCAGCGGCTCCCCGAACGCCCGACCCGTGCCGGTTGGCCATGAAACCGAGGCTCGACGGTGTCACCGAACCACCCCCGTGCTGCAATACCCCTCACCGGTCATTCTAATCCAGTCGGCCATTCTGTCAACAAGAAAGCAGTCCTACGCGGTGAGGAGACATTTCTCCTACCGCGACACGACCGACAGCGGGATCGCCGACCGACCGACCAGCGCCTCATTCAGGCTGCCCGAGCGGAACCCCTGGAGATCGAGCGTCACGTACTGGAATCCCAGTCCTCGCAAGTGGCGTACGATGTCGTCGACCATCCCAGCGTCGAGCAGACGCGGCATGTCGGCGCGCGGGACCTCGATCCGAGCGATCGACTCGTGATGACGGACCCGCAGGTTCCGGAAGCCCAGTTGGCGCAAGTACAACTCGGCCTGACCGATCTGCTGCAGTTTCTTCGCGGTGACCCGCTGGCCGTAGGGGATACGCGAGGAGAGACAGGGAGCGGCGGGCTTGTCCCAGATGGGCAGGCCGCGCTCCTTCGAGAAGAAACGGATCTCGGCCTTCGTCAGGCCGGCTTCCTGGAGCGGGCTGCGGACGCCGTGCTCGTGCCCAGCTTGCATGCCCGGCCGGTGATCGCCGCGGTCGTCCGCGTTCGACCCGTCGGCCACCCAGGCAAGGCTGCGCTGCTCGGCAAGCACGGCCAGATGAGTGAAAAGCTCCGCCTTGCAATAGTAGCAGCGGTTGGTCGGGTTGCTGGCGTAATTCTCGTCGGCGAGCTCGTTCGTCTTCAACTCGAGGTGCGGCGCGCCGATCTGTCGGGCCACGTCGGCGGCGTCATTTCGTTCGTAGGGGGCCAGGCTCTCCGAGACGCCCGTCACGGCCAGGACGCGATCGGGTCCGAGCGTTTCGGTCGCGATGGCAAGCAAAAACGCGCTGTCGATCCCGCCGGAATACGCGACGAGCACGCTGCCCATCTCCTGGAGAATCGTGCCGAGGCGTTCGATCTTCGCCTGAGACTCGGTCAAGTCGCTCATGTCGGATGCCCCCGGGGTGTGCAGATCTGAATTGAGGCTACTGATCTAGATTATGGCACGTCAGGGTGTTGAGTGCAACCGGACCAGCCCCGCTCCTCCTGCCTTCGATCTGCCGAGCAAGGCGCAAAACGGGGTCCGAGGATCCCCCGGTGTGGCGAGATGGCGGCCGTTTGCGTTTTCCGTTTTCCGTTTTGCGCCTTGCGTTTTGCGTTTCCGCGCAGCGATCAGTCACGACCACCCAGCAGCCGCCTGGCCTCGTCGAGCGCCGGTGACACGGGCGCGGGGGAAGCGCTTCCGCCCTGCGCCAGGTCCCGGCTGCCTCCTCCGCGCCCGCCAATCAGGCGAACCACCTGGCGAAGCAGCGCGTTCATGTCGTCCGAGCGGCCCGGTTGCTGCGCAAAGACCAGGTGGCTGCGCTCGCCGGTCGAGCCGAGCAGGGCGACCGCCGCCCCGTGTTCGATCGCCGACGAGGCCAGGCGCTTCAGCTCGTCGGGGGAGCGATTCTCGAACGCCGCGACGACCAGTCGCGCCGTCGGCGACCCCGGTAGCCGCGTGCCCGCGTCGACTAGCTTGCCAGCCTCGGCGTCGAGCAGGCGCCCGCGTAGAGCCGCGTTCTCATCACGCAGACGGTCGAGTTCGTCGAGCGCGCGGCTCAGAATTGGCACGAGATCGGCGTCGCGGGCGCCGAGCCTCTCGGCGAGCGCGCGAGTCGCGTCGAGCCGTTCGGCGTGGTCGCGCAGCGTGCGCCAGCCGCAAAGGAACTCGACCCGCGTCTCGTTCCCGCGTCGCTCCCACCGCCGCACCTTGATCGGCCCGATCTGGCCGGTCCGCTGGACGTGGGTGCCACCACAGGCCGAACGGTCGAAGTGCTCGATCTCGACGATACGGATCTCGCCGCTTCGCTCGACGACCTTGCGCAAGCCAAAGCGCGTCAGGTCGCTCGCATCGGCAAAATGGACCAGAATCGGGCGGTCTTCGAGGACGACCTCGTTGGCCAGGCGCTCGGCGCGGCGAACCGCGTCGCTCCCCAGCGCCGGCGTGTCGAGGTCGATCGTGCAGTACTCCGCGCCGAGGTGGAACGAGACTGTGCGCAGCGAACAGGCGCGCTCGAAAGCTTGCGAGAGGGCGTGCTGGCCCGTGTGCTGCTGGGTGTGGTCGCGCCGACGGTCGGCGTCGATTCGTCCGGCGACCGCGGCGCCAACGGCCGGCGGCACCCCGTCCAGCACGTGCAGGACCGCATCCCCGGCGTCGACGACGTCGACCACGGGCGCGCCGCCCAGCACGCCGGTATCGTGCGGCTGACCACCCGACGTAGGGTAGAAGGCCGTGCGATCCAGCGTGACGGCCGATCTACCGCCGACCTCCGTCACGCCGACGATGCGCGCCGAAAAATCGAGGAGCTGGCAATCGCGGTAGTACAGGCGTTCGGTCAGCGTGGCCTTACCTCGACCGTCACCGATTGGACCCCATTATTCGCGTACCCGAGGAGATTCCACCGCGCCGCGTCGGGTTGCGTCCGACCCTTCACGTCCGTCGCTCGCACCTTCAGGGTATGCGTTCCCGGCCGACTGGCCGTCCAGGTCGCGTGCCAGCGCTGCCAGGAGTAGCGGGAGCTTCCCGATTCCAGGTCCACCGACCGCCAGGTCTGGCCGCCGTCGACGCTCAGCTCGACGCGCTCCACCGGTTGGTTGCCCGACCACGCCAGTCCGCGCACCTCGACCGCGCCGATGGGGACCGCGGCGCCTTCGCCCGGCTCGATCATCAGCGCGCGAACGCCTCTCTCGCCGAGCGGCGTCGGCTCCGCGCCTTCGTTGGGAATCACGTAGCGCTGCTTCTGAAAGTAGCCGCCGAACGGCTGCTCCAGGGCGCGGATCTCCGTGAGCCACTTGACCGAGGCGACGCCGTACCAGCCCGGGACCAGGAGACGCAGCGGGGCGCCGTGCTCGACCGGCAAGGGCTCGCCATTCATCTCGTAGACCAGCAGCGTGTCCGGGTGCAGCGCGATCTCCACGGGCAGGCTTCGCTCGAAGCTGATCTCCGCCCCGACGTTCTTCTCGAACCCGCGATCGGCGCCGACAAAGAGGACCTCACGCGTCGCGGAGGTAAACGGCTCTGGCCCGAGCACGTCGCGGAGCGAGGCGCCGGTCCACGTGGCCGCGCTGACCGCGCCGTACCCGAAGGGATTCCCCTCGGTCGGCGGAGGGAGGAACGAGCGACCGTTGCCGGCGCATTCGACCGTTGCGCCAAACGTACGCGATGGCAGCGCCCGAACGTCGCCCAGGGTCAGCGCCCGCGCGCGCTTGACCGCGCCCCCGATATCAAGCTTCCAGGTAGTCGTGTCGAGGGCTGGAATCTCGAAATGATTGCGAATGAAGAAACGCGCGTTGGGGGTCAGCGCTTCGGTCTGCCGCGCGAGCGGGGTTTCCGCCACGTAGGGTTTGGTGGCCAGGACAACCAGGTCCGGCGCCGCGGGCGGACCAGCGACTGATTCGGACATCACGTATCTCTCCTGGGCTGAACTCGTCAGAACCTGCCCATTATAAGCGGTTTGGTGCCAATGCTGCACCGTGGCTTCCTGGACAGTCCCGGAATACCCATGTTATCATCCTCCTACGATCCAGGCAGGATCGCGCAAACGTTCTCATGCTGTTGCGCACAGAACTTGTGTTTGGCGGCGCTGCGCGCCGCCAAACACAAGTTCTG
>DATLRG010000263.1:0-2070 GCA_035534795.1 Chloroflexota bacterium | reverse complement strand
CTCTACCCGTTCTCCAGGTCGATGCTCTGCACCGCACCCGGTCCGCCCTTCAAGCGAAACAACGCGAAGTCCGGCGTGACCAGGATGGGGAGGCTGCTAACCTCGCCACTGCTTTGTAGCTTTGCTGAATCCTCGGCGCGGCCAACCAGATACCACGGTCGCGAGGGGGCGGCGGGGAGACGGATCACCCCGGTCCGCCGCAGATAGGTCCGACCCACGAAGAAGTCCGGGGCGGGGGACATGTCGCCCAGGTCGAGCAGGACGACCGCGTTGGCCGGCAGGTCCGCGGTGAGACGGCTCATCTCCTGCTGCTGGGGGGGCAGGTCGTACCGGACATGGAGGTTGCCCGAGGGCAAAACGTCGAGGTTGGTCAGCGATGCGACGAATAGCACCGCACCGCCGGCGAGTAGCAGGCGCCGCCGCGTCGCGGAATGGCCGCTGATCCGCCAGATCGAGCGGAGAGCCAGCGCGGCGCCAACGGACATCGTCAGCGAGAGATGATCGATCGTAAAAGTGTGTTGGAAAGTATGCTGGCGGAACAGGGCCATCCAGATCGACTCGCAGCCGAAGAGCAGCGCCAGGATGGCTGCCGGCGTCGCCGGCCAGTGCGGCAGATAGGCCGAGGCCAGGCCGACCTCCGTCCCGTCGTCTCGAGTGATCGCGAAGCGCAGCGCGCGAAAGCCGTCGTGGTCGAGATTGCGCGCCGCGAGGATGTGAGCCAGGTCCGTCCACCAGTCGCCGTGATCCGGAATCGCGGAACGCGCGCTCTGCGTCAGGAAGACGAAACCGACGAACAGGACGGCCAGCCCGAGCGCGAGCAGGACGGGACGCCGTGCCTCAGCCATCAATCAGCACGGTCGCCAGGTAGAATGACGAGAAGATCGTCTGCAGCCCGACGACGATGCCGATGAAGCCAAAGAACGTCAGCCGCGTCGCCGCGAGGCTCAGCGCGCCGAGGTCCGTCGAGAACCACTGGAGCAGGACCAGGCCCCCGACCACGACCCCGGTGATCAGAAAGAGCAGTCCGAGCAGCAGTCCTCGCTCGAGACTGAAGGCGGCGCGGATCTGGCGGAGCAGCGCGTCCTCCACGTCGATCCCCTCGCGGACCGCGAACAGGCGCGCGTACAACCCCAGGGTCAGAATCTGGTAGCCCACCAGGGCGCACATCCCCAGGAGAAACATCGCGTGAATGTCGAACGGGCGCCCGGCAACGGTCACCGGTCCCCAGAGGAAGGGCACGAGCGCGGCCATCCCCAGCACCAGCATCGCCAGCCCCGGCACGATGAAGAGATGGGTCGGACTGCGCAGCAGCATGTAGCGCAGGTGCCGCCAGCCGTCCCGCACCGTCCGCAGCTTCGACTCGCCGTCGCGCGGGTAGTAGGTGACCGGGACCTCGGCGATCCTCAGCCCCAGCTTGGCCGCGTTGATCACCATCTCCGACGCGAACTCCATCCCCGGCGCCCGCAAGCGCAGCCGCCCGTACGCTGCCCGCGTGAAAGCGCGAATGCCCGCATGCGAGTCGCCGACCGCGGTCCCGAACATCACCTTCAGCATCCCCGACAGGATGGGATTGCCGACGTACCGGTGGCTCCAGGTCATCGCGCCGGGGAGAATTTTCCCCTTGAAGCGGTTGCCCATGACCAGATCGTAGCCCTCGCGCAGGGGATCGACGAAGCGGGCGATCTCGCGCAGGTCGTAGGTGTCGTCCGAATCGGCGATCACGATGTACTGACCGAGCGCGGCTTCGATCCCCTTCAGATAGGCGTTGCCGTAGCCGCGCTTCGGCTGGTGGACCACCCGCACGCCATAGCTCTCGCAGATTTCCACCGAGCGGTCGGTCGAGCCATTATCGGCCACGACGATCTCGCCCCGCAACCCGTGCGCGGCAAGACCGGACAGCGCTTTCTCGATACAGGCCCCGATCGTCCGCTCTTCGTTCAGGCACGGCATCACGATCGAGATCTCGGGCTGGCCGCGAAACGCGCCGCTCGTCGCCGCGACGACGCTCCCCGGGCGTCTGCGTGTGACCGTCATGACCGATCCTCCATTTACAGTCATGCCCCCGGGAGG
>DATLRG010000262.1:0-4266 GCA_035534795.1 Chloroflexota bacterium | reverse complement strand
GTCGAGTATGAGCGTTCGGGCTGCACCGTTCCGCCGTGCCGTTCTTCGCTGGACCTGCGGCCGTATCGCCCGGCCGATCGCGAGGCGGTGCTCGAGCTCGAGCGCCAGTCGTTCCCGTGGCTGTGGTGGAACAGCCGCGAGGAGTGGGATGCCTACGTGTCGCTGCCGGGCGTGGATGTCATCGTCGGCGTCGACCAGGAACGGCTGGTTGGGTATGCCAGTACGACCGTGTACTACCGCGACGGACACCTCGACCGGCTGGCGGTTCGTGGGGCCGACCAGGGACGAGGGTTTGGCGCGGCGCTCCTCGTGGCCGCGCTGACGCACCTGGACCGTAGTGGCGCGAAGCAGGTGAGGCTGACGACCCAGGCAGACAACCACCGGGCGCAGGCGCTGTACGAGAAGTTCGGGTTTCGCCGGGGACGGCTCGATTACGAAATCTATGGGACGTGGCTGGCCCAGTCGGGGGACGCTTAGCTGTGAAAGTACTGATGTTGTCGTGGGAATATCCGCCGCACGTCGTCGGAGGGTTGGGGAAGCACGTGATGGAGCTGGTGCCGGCATTGGCTCAGGAGGGCGTCGAGGTCCAGCTCGTGGTGCCCCGCTGGAACGGCGGCGAATCCGACGAGGTCATCGCCGACGTGACGAGGGCAGACCGACCGTGCCCGCGGTCGGCAGTGCATCGGGTCGATCCGCCGGTCGCCCCGGCGCCAAACTTCTTCGTCGGAGCGACCAGAACGAATACACCGCTTGAGGAGCGCGGACGCCAGATCTGGGACGAGCACGGTCCGTTCGACCTGGTCCACGCTCACGACTGGCTCGTCGCACCGGCGGCGGTTGCGCTCAAGCACGCCTACAAGGTCCCGCTGGTGACCACGGTCCATGCGACCGAGTTTGGGCGCGGTCGAGGCACGGTCAGCGGCGAAGTACCGCGCGCGATTCACAACGTCGAGTGGTGGCTGAGCTACGAGTCGTGGCGGGTGATCTGCTGCTCGAGGTTCATGGCGAATGAAGTCCAAACCGCGCTCCGGGTGCCGACGGACAAGGTCGACGTCATCCCCAATGGCGTCGATACCGGTCGCTTCGACGCGCTGGCGACCGAGGACCTCACCGCGTTTCGGGCGGGCTTCGCGGCGCCGGACGAAAAGATCGTCTTTTACGTCGGCCGGATCCAGCAGGAAAAGGGCGTCCATCTGCTGGTCGAGGCGATGCCTCGCATCCTGGCCGAGCGGCCGGGCGTGAAGCTTGTCGTCGCCGGCACCGGTGGTTACCTGGGGGCCGTTCGGCAGCGCGCGATCGATCTTGGGGTCGGCGCGAGCTGCTACTTCACCGGATTTATCCCCGATTCGGTTCGAGACCGCCTTTTCCGCGTTGCGGACGTTGCCGCGTTCCCCAGTCTCTACGAGCCGTTCGGGATCGTCGCGCTCGAGGCGATGGCCGCGCAGACACCGGTCGTCGTCTCCGAGGTCGGCGGGCTGACGGAGGTGGTGACGCACGGCGAGACCGGTATCACCGTTTTCCCAGACAGCGTCGATTCGCTCGTCTGGGGCATCCTGCACACGCTGAACTACCCGGATTGGGCGCAGCAGCGCGCCGCGCATGCGTCCCGCGTGGTCGTCGAGCAGTTCAACTGGGATACCATCGCGCGGCAGACGATCGACGTGTACCGCCGGGTCGTCGGCGAGCGCATTGTCGCGCAGTGGGACTGACGTGAGGAGTCCGGAGTTGGAAGCCATGGGTCTTGGTACTGAGCCACGCGCAAAACGCAAAACGCAAGCGACGGTCATCTCGGCACACCGGCCTGGCGTTTCGCGCGTGGCGCTTTACGTTTTACGTTTTTCCGTCTCGGCGCCATGATCGGAAAGAGCACGATCGCGTCTTTCCTGCTTGGCAGGCACGACGGCCGGCGGTCCGCGGCGCGGCCACTTCTGCTCGCGACTCTGGCCGTCGTGGTCGTGATCGCCGCGGCAGCTTTCCTGATCCTGCGCTCGCGTAAGCCGGCGCCGGACCTTAGCCTGCAGCGCGTTCAGCAGGCCGGAGTGCTGGTCGTCGGTCTGGATCCCAGCTATCCACCCTTCGAGGTAGACGACGGCCACGGGCACCTGGCCGGGTTCGACGTGGATCTCTCGACTGATCTGGCACGAGGACTGGGCGTCCAGGTACGCTTCGTGACGATCGACTTCGGAAGTATCTTCGACGCGCTCGAGGTCGGGAAGTTTGATGCCATCGTCGGGGGCGTGTCGCCGTCATCCGACTACGTGAAGACGATCGACTACAGCCTACCGTACTACGACGATGGACTGGTGCTGATCGAGAACCCGGACGTGACTCCGCGCACGCTGGGGATCGAGAGCGGCTCGGACGCGGACCTCGACCAGGAGACGCTTCGGCCGGAACTGCCGGGGTACACGTTCCAGCAGTTCGACGATCAGTCAGAGATTCAGGCCGACCTCGGCCAACGCAAGCTGCGCGGCGCCATCGTCGACGCCGTGACGGCCGAGGTTTGGGCGCACCAGACGCCGGGTCTGGTGGTCCGGCCACGGCGGCTCACCACGTCCCCCTTCGTCTTCGCGGTGCGACGGGGCGATCAGAAGCTCCTGCGCGCGATCGACGTACAGATCGCGGCCTTGCAGGCGAACGGTCGTGTCTCCGAGTTGGAAACGGACTGGTTCAAAGGATGATGCGGTTCGACGTCTTGACGATCTTTCCGGAGATGTTCCGCGGACCGTTTGACCTCAGCGTGCTGAAGCGAGCGGTCGATGCCGGGCTCCTGACGATTCGCATTCACGACATTCGGGACTTCACGCACGACCGGCATCACACCGCCGACGACGCACCGTTCGGCGGCGGCGCTGGGATGGTGCTGAAGGCGCCGCCGATCTTCGAAGCGGTCGCGCACGTGCGGGGCGAGGCGCGACGAGAGGGGTGGCCGGAGGAGCCGGACGTGATTGCGCTCACCCCGGTTGGCCGCCGATTCGACCAGCGGGTCGCGGAGGAACTGGCCACGCACGACCACCTCATCTTGATCTGCGGACATTACGAGGGAGTGGACGAGCGCGTTCACGAGCACCTGGCCACCGACGAGATCTCGATCGGGGATTACGTCGTCACGGGGGGCGAGCTGCCGGCGATGGTGCTGGTCGACGCCGTGTCGCGCCTGATTCCGGGGGTTCTTGGCGCGTCCGAGTCGCTCGCCGAGGAATCGATCAGCAGTGGACTGCTCGAGTATCCACAATACACGCGGCCAGCCGAGTACCGCGGCTGGAGCGTTCCAGACGTGCTGCTCTCTGGCGATCACCAGGCGATCGCCCGATGGCGGCGCGCTCGGTCGCTGGAGCGGACCTACTGGCGGCGTCCAGATTTGCTGACTCGTGCGCGGCTGACGCATCGAGATGCCGAGTCGCTCGATTCGCTCGTGCCGCGACCGAAGAATTGTTGAACCGTTCGTTCGATCACGTCGTATACTTAGGAAGAGGAGACTGAAGCGGCGGGGGAGTTGGGGGCGATGCGTCTGGCGCTGCGGTGGTTGAGCAACGGGCTGATCGGGCTGGGAGTCGTGATTCTCGTCGGAACTGGCGCGGTGTATGGCTACAGTCAGTACGAACAGGCCCAGGCCGCTCGCGAGGTCGCAGATCTGCCGCCCGTGGCAACCCCCGTCTGGACTCCGGCGCCGGTTTCCACCGTCAGCGCGGCTCCCACGCGGGCGTCGGCGGTCGGTGTCGCCGACGGCGCTGAGGGTCCTGGACGCGAGACCTTTGTTCCCTACTCGCAGCGCGGGGATCCCGCGGCGACGTCGACGCCCGTTCCCTCACCGGCTCCCCTGTTGCCCGCGGACCGCATCGAGGCGCCCGCCATCCAGCTTGATGCGAAGGTCGTCGAGTCGCCGATCGTCGACGGTCAGTGGGCGATCCCGAAGTTCGCGGCGGGGCATCTGCAGGGGACGGCCGAGCCGTTGCAGGGGGGGAACGTGGCGTTGGCCGGCCACGTCGAGAGCATCTCGAGCGGCAACGTCTTCGAGAACCTGGACCGGCTGCACGCGGGCGACCTGATCCGGCTGTATACCAGAGCGACCGTGGTCTCCTATCGCGTGGACAAGGTCGAGACGGTCTCCAACGACGACATGAAGCCATTGGCGCCGACCACGCACGAGGTGCTCACGCTGATTACGTGCAGCGGTAGCTGGCTCCCGTTGCAGCACGACTACAGTCAGCGAACGGTGGTGGTGGCGAGTCGGGTGAGCTGAGCGACAGTCGTCGGCGAGAGGGT
>DATLRG010000261.1:0-2553 GCA_035534795.1 Chloroflexota bacterium | reverse complement strand
CATGGCCCGTAGCTGACGGGCGTCCAAAAAGCTGAACGCGACGCCGACGGGCCCCGCGAATCGACTCAGCGCTGGTGTCTGCGCCAGCCAGTTCAACGCCAACTGCGCGGCGCTGGGGCTGAGCTGCTCAAGGGGCGTGCTGCTCGCGGCCGGCTGAGTGGTAGCGTCGCCGAAGGCGAGAGACACGCGGCCGGTTGGTCCCCAGGTGATCTGGTGCCCCAGGACGTTGACGTCCACGACTGACCAGACGAGCCGGAGGTCTAGCGCACGCCAGGTCTTCGTCGAGGGATCGATCGCGAGAGAAAGCTCGCCGATCGGACGACCGGGCACGACCAGCCCGGTGACCTGCCGCAAGAGATCGCTCCCGCCGCCCGGCGCGAGACGGCCTTCCAGGAGGTCGACGTCGCCCGCCCGGCGGACCGTGGCGTCCGGGACGGAGCAGGGGAGGTCGACCACGGCGTCGCGCAACGCCGTCGCGAGGCCACTCGAAGGCAGGTTGCCGGCTGGGCTGTCGCCCACCTGCACTGCCGTCTGGCCGCCGCTCGTCGCCACTCTCCACGACGTACTGGCCAGCGTGCCCTGGCCATCGACCGCGTCGGGCAACGTGAGGGTGAGCCAACCCGAGCCAATCGGCGCGAGAAAAGTCGCCTGCCAGCGCAGATCGATCTTTGGCAGCGCCCGCATCGCCATGATGCTCTGGCCCAGCTCGAGGGGGATCTGGCTCGGGGGGACGCTCGCGGACGCGGCGGGCGCGAGGAGCGGAGCGAGCCTGGGTGCGGCGGGCGTACCGGCCGGGATCAGCGGGAGGGTCGTGGTGACGAACGTCGAGAGCAGCGCCGACGGTTGCAGGGTAGGTTGGCTGGCGCAGGCATTGGCGGCGCTGGTGGAAGCAGGTGCCGGTGCCGCGGCTTCAGCGTGCCGAGTCATCGCCAGCGCGGTCGTCGGCGACAGCGGGATGAGGCCAACCGCGAACGCGACAATGGCGGCCGCGCGCCAGACAATCGACGCGAATCCGGTCTTTCGGTTCATCCCTCAGCCCGTGGCGGAAGCCCCCGTCCCGGGCCGGATGCTACCAGGGACGTGGACGGACGTCAAGGGGCCGACGGCCATCGGGTACAGCGCAGAATCGTTGGGTGCGGCGTGGCCTCACCCCCTCGCCTCCTCTCCATCTCCGATGGAGAGGAGGAATGGTCCGGCTCTCCTCTCCATCAGAGATGGAGAAGGGCAGAGGGTGTGGCCACGCCGCGCGGGATGTGCGCAGCCCGGCCGTTCTCACCGTGGACCGACTATCGGCGCGCTCATCGGTTGACGAACGTGGTATGCTGCCCGTGCGGTGTGTCAGCACCGATTGCGCGGCTCGCGGCGAAAGTTTTCGACCTGGGCCGCGTGACGAGGAGCGCGCGTGAAGATCACCAACGTCACGACGACCGTACTGTCGGTTCCCGGCTTCCGCCCGATTCAGGATGCGACCATTCCGCCTCCGCGATCGAGCACTGCCAGCCGGACGTCCCTTTTCGTCCACGTTCACACCGATGCCGGCGTGGAAGGTCTGGGAATCGGGGGTGGTACCTCGGCGATCCGTTCCGTGGTCGAAGACAACCTGAAAGACCTGCTGATTGGAGCGGACCCCTTCGAGATCGAGAGACTCTGGGAGGCGATGTTCTGGCGGGTGCGTGGCTACGGGAGGAAGGGCATCGCCTTCTGCGCGATCTCGGCGGTCGACATCGCTCTGTGGGACCTCAAGGCCAGGGCGCTTGGCGTTCCGCTGTACCGGCTACTCGGTCCGTATCGCGAGAGCGTGCCGGTGTACGGCAGCGGCGGCTGGACCAACTTCGGCGAAAAGGAGTTGATCGAAGAGCAGACCGGCTACGTCGCACGCGGCATGCGGAGCGTCAAAATGAAGGTGGGGAAGGACTTCGGGAGAGCGGAGCGCGAGGACGTGCGGCGGCTCGCCGCGGTCCGCAAGGCCGTGGGCGACGACGTCGAGATTCTGATCGACGCCAACAACGGGTATTACGCCAAGCAGGCGATCTCGATGGCCAGGGAGTTCGAGCAGTACCGTGTGGGCTGGTTCGAGGAGCCGGTGCTGGCCGACGACATCGACGGACTGGCCGCCGTGGCACGGGCGACGACGATTCCGGTCGCGACCGGCGAGCACGAATACACCAAGTTCGGTTTCAAGGAGTTGATCGGCCGCGGCGGAGCGGACGTCGTGCAGCCGGACGTCGGTCGAGTTGGCGGTGTGACCGAGTGGCTGAAGGTCGCCCACCTCGCTCACGCTTTCAACCTGCCGGTCGCTCCGCACGCCTACGCGCTGGTCTCGCTCCACGTGGCCTGCGCGACGCCCAACCTGCGCATCGTCGAGTACCTCGGCATCGAGGAGCAAGGCTACCGCGCCTTCTTCACGGAGTTTCCGCAGCCGAAGGATGGCTGGTGGGCGCCCTACCCGGACCGCCCCGGACTCGGCCTGGAGTTGAATCCTGCGACGGTGAAGCAGTATTCAGTGTAGAGGGTGTCTGAAAAGTGTCAGTTGGTGGGAAATTTGCTTTGCGA
>DATLRG010000260.1:0-5658 GCA_035534795.1 Chloroflexota bacterium | reverse complement strand
AGCCATTCCCGAACACCTCCCCGGCGAGAGCAATGCTTGCGGCGGAGAGGTGCGACGCGTTGACCGGACTGGGGCGCCGAATCACAGTAGCCATCGTCCTTCTTGCCACGTGCGCGGCCCTTTTGCCCGGTCGGGGAATCGCTCGGGCCGCGCCGCCGCTCGAACGGTGGGGTTTCTACGTCACCTACGATCCGGCGTCGCGCGTGTCCCTCGGCGAGCACATCAGCCAGCTCGACGACGTCGTGCCGAACTACTTTGGCGTCGAGGCAGGTGGCACGATCGTCGGGTCGGACGATCCGTCGATCGATGCCGTCGTCGTCGGGCACGGCAAACGGATCCTGCCGTTGGTACAGAACCGCGTGCGGGATAAAGATCTCAGCCAACTCTTGAATGATCCATCAGCGCGCCAACGGACGGTCGCCGCGATGGTCGACCTGACGACACGCTATGGCTACGACGGCATCACGCTGGACTTTGAAGCGGTCGAGCCGGGCGATCGCTCCGCGATGACCGGCTTTGTCCAGGCGCTCGCCGCGGACTTGCACGCGCGAGGAAAGCTGCTCGCCGTGGCGTTGCCGGCGAAGTCAGCAGACCTCGCGGTCGGGTGGGCCGGAGCGTTCGACGACGCGGCGATCGGCGCGGCAGCCGATCGCGCCATTTTGATGGCCTACGGCTTCCGGTCGGCGTCGAACAGGCAGCCTGGACCGATCTCGCCACTCGCCTGGGTGCAGCAGGTCAGCCGATACGCCGCGACGGTAATTCCCGCGAGCCGCCTGGTGCTGGGCATTGGCGTCTGGGGGTACGACTGGACCCGTGGGAAGCCGGGACTCGCTCAAACGCTCAGTTACACTAAAACCGCCGCGTTGATGGGTCGCGATGGAGGGAGCGCGACGTTCGATCGGAGCGCGGGCGCCGCGACGTACACCTATCGAGCCGACGGTCACGATCACCAGATCTGGTTTGAAAACGCCGCGAGCGTCCAGCAGAAAGTCGCGGTGGCAATGCAGGATCACGCGGTCGGCGTGGCCTTCTGGCGACTCGGGCAGGAGGCGCCGGGAGTGTGGGACGACCCGCCGGCGAGCGGCTCGAACGACGTCGCTATCGCGAACGGCCGGTTTTTCGAGGAGACCGGTGGCGGCGGCGGCCTGGGATACCGGGTCACCGACGATAACGGGATCCGATTCTGGAGCGAGTTCCGACTGCTCGGCGGCGTCGCCACGCTGGGCTATCCGAGTAGTCGCCGTTACGTCGGAGCCGATGGATTCACCTACCAGGTCTTCCAGCGCGGCGTCCTGCAATGGCGCCCCGAGCTCGGTCGGGCTGATCTTTCGAATACCTTCGAGCAACTGACGACGGCAGACTGGGATGGACGATTGGTGCAGATGGGGATTCCTGAGCCGGTCCACGACGACGGGTCCGGCGGCGATTGGAATCGGGCGCGACAGATCCGCCTGTCCTGGCTGACCAACCCGGCGATTGCCGCGGCCTTCTACGCCAACCCGAACTCGTCGACCTTCCCGACCTGGAACGTCGACCGGTCGATCCAACTGTACGGGTTGCCCGCGTCGCTGCCGGTGAAGAGCGGGCCCTTCGTCGTGCAACGATTCCAGAGAGTCTCGCTGCAGCTCTGGGTCGACGACGTGCCCGGTATGCCCAGGCCCGGCAGCGTGGTCGGCATCCTCGGCGGCGACCTGTACAAGCACGCGGGCCTGATCCCGCCAGCGGCGGCCGCGCCTGAAACCGGGTGATGAGTGGTTAGTGATTAGGACTGAGGACTGAGTGGAGATGGAGTCGGTCTTGACTCGGTCCTAATCACTAATCACTCATCACTCGTCACGTCGTTCCGGGGCATTCGGCTGCGATCACGGGGTTCCAGAGCACCCCGATCCCTTCGATCTCCACTTCGACCACGTCGCCCAGCTTGAGACTGCCGCTACCAGATGGCGTGCCGGTGAGGACGACGTCGCCGGGCAGCAGCGTCATGATCTGGGAAATGTAGCTGACCAGATCGTACGGACCGAAGTGGAGCAGTGAGGTCGACGCCGATTGGCGGACCTCTCGGTTTACCCGGGTGATGAGCTGACACGCCGCCGGATCGACCGCCGTGTCGATGCATGGCCCGAGCGGGCAGAAGCTGTCGTAACCCTTCGCTCGGGCCCACTGGCCTTCGCGCCGCTGCAGGTCCCTCGCGGTCACGTCGTTGGCGCAAGTCACACCCAGAATGTACTGGTGCGCGGCGGCTGCGTCGACGTGTCGGGCCGTCTTGCCGATGACGAGAGCGAGCTCACCCTCGAAGTCCACGCGTGAGGACGCGCGCGGCCAGAGGATCGGGGCACCCGCGCCGCTGGCGGCCGATGGAGGTTTGAAGGAGAGAATTGGCTCGTCTGGCAGGGTCGGCAGTCCCTCTTGCGACGGGTTGGCGTAGTTCAATCCCACGGCGACGATCTTCGTCGGAAGGCACGGAGGAAGGAGTTGGATGTCGCGGAGCGTCCCGGCCAGCGGACCAACCTTGACGTCGTCGAAAATGCCATCGTCGATCGTGTACACGTCGGCGCCTTCGAGCACACCATTCCGTGGGCGACCGTCGGCAACGTAGCGAAGCAACTTCACGATATCGGTCCCGTGGCGCTACAGCAGCTGCGTCTTGTTGATGAACAACTGGAAGCCGCAGCCCAGGAACTGCGCCGCTTTCCGGATGAACAGCATCCGAGACAGGAAGATCTCGAAATAGTCGACGACGGATGCCTTCGTCGTGTCGATCGTCAGCTCCAGCGCGATGGTGCGTCGCTCTCCATCGATGCGGACGAAGCTGTGCTGGCTCGCATCGTTCACCCGATCGTGAATGTCGAAGGCAGCGGGGTTCGGGTTGCGGACCCGCGTTCGGTGAACGTCCGACTTGTCGGCGACGATCACCGCGGCCGAGACCGCGCTGACCGGCTCGCCCAGCCGTTCTTCGTGATTGCCCACCGCTCCGGCGACAATCGCCGCCTCCGCGGGGTCCATGCCCAGCCCCAGGAGCAGGCTCAACGCCATCGTTGCGCCCGCGGTGGCGTGGTCGGGACGGTTGACCACGTTGCCGATGTCGTGGAGGTAGCCGGCAATGGCCGCCAGCTCGGCCGTTCTGGGATCGTAGCCCAGCCGTGCCAGGACGTTCTCCGCGATGTGCGAGACGAGACTCGCGTGACGCTGACCGTGCTCGGTATAGCCCTGGGCGCCAAGGTGATCGTCGGCAACCTTAATCAGTTGGTGGATCGTTCGATTGGATCGGATGTCTTCTGACGACGGCGACGGCATGTCCACGCCCCGGAGTATACACAGTTAACGGACGATCGGCAAACGATGGAGACGAACCGGCGAGGCGGTCGAGGTCGCGAGGGTCGCGATTCGTGTGCCGGTGGGCGATGGCTGGACGGGGACCAGCGTCGGCGTGGGCGAACGCGCCGCGGAAGCGGGGGTGCTGGTCGGCGATGGCGGAGTCGGCGTTCGCGTGGGCGCCGCGGTGGCGCTGGCCGTTGGCGCGCGGGATGGGTTGGCGGTTACCTGCAACACGGGCTTGGGCGTACCCGTCGCCACGGGCGTCTTCGTCGGCCTGGGCGTGGCCCGTCGCCGGGCGGTCGCGGTTGGAGTGGCGAAGTGGGCAACGTACGTCGTCGGCGTGGCGGTCGGCGGCTCGGCACGAGGCGTGTTCGCCACGACCACCGTGGGCGGTTCGACGGCGGGCGTCGGGATCGGCGTCTCCGTGGGAACGGGCGTTGGCGACGGGACGTCGATCACAGGAATGGGAGCGGCGCTGGCGGTTCCCGCCGGTGTGCTGGTGTCGGCGGGACCGACGGTTTCGAGCAGTACTCCGGGAGGCGGTGTCGGGACGGCCGTCGCGACGTGGAAGCGCCCGGCGGCGACGATGCTGGCGATGCCGAGGCAGTAGAGGGACGAGATTCCGAGAAACAGCACGATCACGGCCGCGCGCGTGGCCGTTGGTCGCGCCCAGAACTCCCGAAGCCAGTCAGAGATTCCCCTCAAAGCTGGACGAGCCTGGCCGAACGGATCGGGGTCTGCGTGAGTAACTGCCGGTACAGCACGGCGTCGATCGGCTCGTCGACCACCAGGACCATCATCGCGTCGCCGCGCCGCTCGAGTCGACCGACCTGCATCGACGAAATATTCACGTCGCCCGCGCCGAGGAGCGTGCCAATCTTTCCGACGACGCCGGGCTGGTCGGTATGATGGACGAAAAAGAGGTAACCCCCGTTGAGCACCACGTCAACCCGGTACCGGTCCACGCGAACGAGGTGGGGTTCGTCGTTGACCGCGGCGCCGGCGAGCTCGCGCACGAAGCCATCGCGGGCGTCGATGCGCAGTGAGATCAGGTTCGCGAAGTTCTCCTGAGGATCGGAGCACCGCGCTTCGACGATCTGGAGACCGCGGCTCTGGGCGAGGAGCAGTGCGTTGACCAGATTGACGTGATCGGGGCTCGCCGTCTTCAGCAGCCCTTTGACCACCGCCGACTTCACCGCAGTGGTATCCAGGTCGGCGATCTGGCCATCGTAGGTGATCTCGACCGAGCGAAGCGGTCGATCGATCAGTTGCGCCATCAGGAAGCCGAGCTTTTCGCCGAGCGCGACGTATGGACCGAGCGCGGCGAGACTCTCCGGCAGGATCGCCGGGGCGTTGACCGCGTAGCGAACGGGCCGACCTTCGAGCACGGCGATGACCTGTTGAGCGACTTCGATCGACGCGGCGACCTGCGCTTCTTTGGTCGAGGCCCCGAGGTGCGGTGTGAGCACGACCCGATCGCTGCCGAGGATTGCTTGATTGGTCGGCGGCTCTTCGGCGAAGACGTCGAGCGCCGCGCCGGCGACGCGGCCATCGTTCAACGCCTCGACTAGCGCCGTCTCGTCGACGACGCCGCCCCGCGCGCAGTTCACGATGCGCACGCCGGGCTTCATCCGCGCGAACTGGGCGGGCCCGAGCAGGTGGCGCGTCGAGGACGTGAGCGGGACGTGGACGGAAATCAGGTCGGCCACGTCCAGGAGCGAGTCCAGCGACACAAGCTCGACGCCGAGGCGGGACGCGTACTCCGCTGTCACGAACGGATCGCTCCCGACCAGCCGCAGGTCGAACGCGGCGAGCCGTCGCGCGACTTCCGCGCCGATGTTCCCCAGACCGACGATACCGACCGTCTTCCCCCGCAGCTCGGTGCCGACGAACTTGCCGCGCTCCCATCGCCCCTGCGAAACCGATTGGTGCGCTTGCGGGATGCGGCGACACAGTGAGAGAATCAGCGCGAGGGTGTGCTCCGCAGCCGCGACAACCACGGCCGTGGGCGCGTTGACGACGACGATGCCCCGCCGACTGGCGGCGTCGACGTCGATGTTGTCGGTGCCGATGCCAGCCCGTCCGATGACCCGCAGTTTGGGCGCTGCCGCGATCATCGCCCCGTTCACACGAGTCTGGCTGCGCACCACCAGCGCCACGCACTCGGCCAGAACGTCCATCAGGGACTCCGGCGACAGGTCGGGCTGGACGACCACCTCGCCGAACTCCTGAAGCGCTCGGATGCCGTCGGAGGCGATGGGGTCCGCGACGAGGATGCGCGGGGCAGTGGCGATTGTATTAGCCTTCAAAAGTCAGTACACTTGCTCATCAGATGAGGACTAA
>DATLRG010000259.1:0-3607 GCA_035534795.1 Chloroflexota bacterium | reverse complement strand
GCACGCGGGCCTCGAGCGCCGACGACCTGCCGGTCCAGATCCGGATCGTCACACCGGTCGTTCGGCCGATCGGTAAGCTCTTCACCCTGCTGTTCGACGGCGGCGAAGCGCTCTTCGGCTTGCTGGCGAATGGGATTCGCCTGGTCACGGGCCGATCGTCGAGTGAGCCGGCGATGGGGGCGCGGGCCGGCCGACTGACCCTGGGTTCGGTCGCCGGTGTGGTACTTGCCGCGCTGCTGCTGTTCGAGCTGACACCTTTCTACTGGGTCATCGTCGAGGCGTTCAAGACCGACAACCAGATCGCCAAGGTGTACTCAATCTTCTGGCCGACGCCGTGGACGCTGGTCCAATTCCACTCGCTGTTGGGAACGACCGACTTTCTGGATTGGTACGGGAATACCATTCAGGTCGCGGTCATCGCGACGGTGATCGGCGTCCTGGGCTCGGCCTCGGGCGCCTACGCGCTCTCGCGCCTGCGCTGGCGGGGCTCGGGTGTCATGTCGAGTCTGATGCTGATTTCCTACATGATGCCGGGGGCGGTGATGCTGGTGCCGTTCTACCAGATCATGGTCTGGCTGCACCTGATCAACACCCTGGAAGCGCTCGAGCTGATTTACCCGAGCTTCCTCCTCCCATTCGCGACGTGGCTGCTGATGAGCTACTACCGGTCGATCCCGGAGGAGCTGGAAGACGCGGCGCGCATCGACGGCGCGAACCGCTTCCAGATCTTCTTCCGGCTGATCATACCGCTGTCGAAGCCGGCGCTGTTCGCGGTCACGCTCTTCGCGCTCACGGCCGCCTGGAACGAGTTCTTCTTCGCCTACATCCTGATCCGCAGCAGCAGCAAGTTTACGCTGGCCGTCGGTCTGGATCAGATGGTCGTCATGGACATCTACCCGGTCGGTCAGATGATGGTCGCGTCGCTGCTGATGGCCATCCCCGTCATCATCGTCTACGGCTTCGCCCAGAAGTACATGGTCGAAGGGCTGACGATCGGGAGCGTCAAAGGGTAAGAAATTACCTCAAAACAGGTATGGGGGTGCCCTCGGGCACCCCCATACCTGTTTTGAGGTAATTTCTAAATCTGGCCCACCCGGCGTTTCGTGCGTTTCGTAGTCCAAACGCCCAACCACTCAACCGTTCCTGTCCCCGAATTGGCGTCGTTCTTGCCACGCATCCCCCTCAGACATTTCAAGTGCTCGACGACGAGTGCGGGTGTTGAACGGTTCACCTTCCCGTCTCAGTCCGCGGCACTCCGTCCTCAGTATTTCGTCGTCCGAGGTGTGGTCGTGAGGAACGAGACGATCTACGGTCTGATTCATGAGTATGCCGACTACCTGACGCCAGAGCAGGTGGCCGAGGTCCTGGACCTGAGTGTCGGCGCGGTCTACCGGCGGCTGCAAGCTGGCGACCTGGCTGGCTTTCAGCTTGGGCGGCAGTGGCGGGTCCCGCGAGACGAAGTCGAAAGGTTTCGCCGCCGAACGTCAGACTGATCGGTGCCTCGCTCGAGTTCAACCACGCCAGGCGCGTGCTGTCGGCGGATGGCCACGGCGGCCGCGAACCGGCGGGCGGCCGCTCCCGATGCGCTGCTCGCGAGTGAAGAGGTGGCCGGGCGCGGGCCGGTCAGCGTGCTGGAGTTCGCTCCGCCGCGCGCGCCGTCCGCGCTGCATGGCTTCCGGGCGCTGCGCCATCACGACTTTCGGCTCTTCTACTCTGGACAGCTCGTCTCGCTGATCGGCACCTGGATGCAGGACCTGGCGCAGAGCTGGCTGGCGCTGGTCCTGACCAATTCCGCGTTGGCGCTCGGGCTGGTCGGCGCGGTGCAGTTCCTGCCGGTGCTCCTCTTCTCTACGTTCGGGGGCACGATTGCCGACCGCGCGCCGAAGCGCTGGGTGCTCGTCGGCACGCAGTCTGCCCAGATGGTCCTCGCGTTCGTGCTGGCCGCCCTGACTTTCACCCACGTCGTGACCTACGTCGACGTGTTGATCCTGGCCCTGCTCCTCGGGACAGCCAGCAGCGTCGACATGCCAACGCGCCAGGCATTCGTCGTCGAGCTGGTCGGACCGAAGGACCTGATGAACGCCATCGCCCTGAACTCGTCGATGTTCAACGCGGCGCGACTCATCGGGCCGTCGATCGCAGGACTGCTGATTGGCATCATCGGCATCGACGGCTGCTTCTTCCTGAACGGGCTGAGCTTCAGCGCGGTGATCGTCAGCCTGCTACTGATGCACCCGCCAGCACCGGCCGCGCGTGGCCGGGCCGCCTTTCAGGGCATCTGGGAGGACTTGCGCGAAGGCCTCCGGTACGTGCGCCAGGCTCCGTCCGTGCTGGCGGTGATCGTCCTCGTCGGCTTGCTGGGGACGTTCGGCTACAATTTCAACGTCGTCCTGCCAATCCTGGCGCGGAACGTCCTCGTGGTCGGCGCGACCGGACTTGGCTGGCTGACGGGAGCAATGGGATTGGGTTCGCTGGTGGCCTCACTCGGCGTCGCCTACTTCGGAGGCCAGCCGCGACCGCGCGTGATCGTCGGGGCGGCGGCCGCTTTTTCCGTGCTCGAGATCGCCCTGGCGCCGGTATCGTCCTACGCGGTAGCGCTCGCGCTGCTCGTGGTGATCGGTGCGAGCATGGTCGTCGTCAGCGCCATCGCCAACACCTACGTCCAGTCCAGTGTTCCGCACCGCCTGCGTGGCCGGGTGATGAGCATCTACTCGACTGTTTTTGTCGGGACGACGCCGATTGGGAACACGCTGGCCGGCGCGATCGCCGCGACGTCAGGGACGTTCGGCCCGCTGCTCCTTGGCGGACTGATGTCGCTCGTGGGGGCCGTCGTGGTCGGTCGCTGGCTCTGGAATGCCCCGGTGAAGCTGGGTGTTCAGCGCCACGAACGCGCCCGCCCGTAGCGAGTTGACGAGTGAAACGAGTTGACGAGGACTGAGGACTGGGTGAAGACGAGGTCGTTCTTCACTCAGTCCTCAGTCCTCATCACTCGTCAACTCGTTTCACTCGTTGCCCCGTCCAGCCAGAGCCGTTTGCCTTTGCCACGCACCAGATCGCCGAGCTCTTCGATCGCCGCGTCCAGCACCGCCCGCGCGGCTTCGTCGTCGGGTCCGTGCGCGACGAGGTCGACGGGCAAGGTCGTGTCGGTCCGCAGGGCGACGTATGCCTTGATGTAGGTTTGCGGATAAGCTTTCATCACCTGCTGGAGATGCGGGGAGACTTCCGACTCGAACATCGTCACCCAGACGCGCTGGGCGGCGGTCGTGGATCGGAAGGTCCTCTTGAGAATCTCGTTCAGGTGGGAGTTCCAGAGCGCCTGCATTTCCTTGGGCGGGCCCGGCATCATGTAAAAGCTGCTGGAGCGAGCCGGTAGCTCGATCAAGGGGGCCCAGCCGGCGGGGTTCTGGTAGACGTTCGCGCCGACTGGCGCCGTGGCCATCTTCCAGAGACTGGGGCTGAGCTGGCTGTCGTCGGCCAGGTTGCGGCGCTGTTTGAAGCTCTCGACGGTGGGGCGATGCACCGCTTGCTCGAGTCCGAGGAGTCGGCAGACGCAGTCGAGGGTGCGGTCGTCGGGGGTCGGGCCGAGCCCGCCGGTGGTGATGATGAC
>DATLRG010000258.1:0-8152 GCA_035534795.1 Chloroflexota bacterium | reverse complement strand
CAACTCAGGCTTTGACCGGACCTCTTAACCGGCGGCTAACCCTGGAATAACCACGGTGACGTACCCTGTTTGCGCGCCGGGTAGCGGGCCGTCAACAGACTCCACACCGGAGTCATCGTGTCGGTCGAGCGCAGAGCGTGTCCCGCCGGAGCTTCCCCGCGATAGCACCAGAGAGGGCAACAGTGTTCGCGGACCTTGACGAAACGATTCGACAGATCTTGATCCGCCACGTGCCATTGGACCCCACCGAGGTCGAGATCAGCTTCGACACGCCGGATCGGGACTGGTCTGGCCGCTTGACCCGACCGGCGGTCAACTGCTTCCTGTACGATGTCCGGGAGAACGTCAAGCTGCGGGTCCGCGCCTTCGATCAGCGGCGGGACTCCGCGACTAACGAGATGACGACGCAGCGAACGCCCATGCGAGTCGACGCGACGTACCAGGTGAGCGCCTGGGCGCGCGTGCCCGAGGACGAGCACCGGCTGCTCTGGCGTGTGCTGAACGCGTTGATGCGCTACGTGACACTCCCCACTGACTACCTCCACGGGGCCTTGAAGGACCAGCCGTATCCGATTGGCGCGTCGGTCGCGCAGCCGGACCAGATGCCGGCGAATTACGCCGACCTGTGGCAGGCGCTCGACAACCGCATTCGACCGGTCCTGACCTACGTGGTGACGCTCGCGATCCAACCGGACCTCACCGTGACCACACCGCTCACCCTGAAGGCACCATCGGTCCAGCTGAACAGTCTCGAGCCAGCCGCGATGGCGGCCGCGCAGCGGATTCACGGCCGCGTGCGCGATCGACAGGACCCGACGAAGGGTGTCGAGGGAGCGCTCGTGTTGCTGTGGGAGACCGGGGACCGCGCGCTGACCGACGAGGAAGGGCGATTCACCTTCGCGCGCGCACCGCGCGGCCCGATCACCCTGGTCGCCCGCGCGGCTGGGCGCGCGGAAACGTCGCTGCCGGTGATGGTCCCAGCGACCAACTACGATCTCGACGTGTAGCAAGCGAGTTGACGAGTCGAAGAGGACTGAGGACAGAGTGAAGAACGACTCCGTCTTCACTCTATCCTCAGTCCTGATCAACTCATCAGCTCGTCTTCGGGCGGGATTAACCGGCCGATAACGCGGGATTAACCGCTGTCGGTTAGCCTATCGTCGCGTCAGCGGGCTGGTTGGCGCCTTTTGTCAGCCAGCGACCGCGGAATCCGTGAGGCTCTCGTCGCCGTCGACGGAGGAAAGGGGGATGCACAGTCAGGGATCACGCCAAGAGCGGCTGCACCCGAGTCTCCATGGTGGCGGATCGTCTCGTGCAAACGGGCGCGCTGTCGTGCGCCGCCAGACATCGGGTGAGAGTCGAAACCAGAGCCAGCGAATGAATCAGCGACACCACGCACGACGTGTGGATCGAACAGGAGGGTTCACCTAAGATGGCGACAAGCTATCAAACACCAGGTGTCTACGTCGAGGAGATGCCGCCCGGAAGTCAACCGATCGAAGGAGTCGGCACCTCGGTGGCGGCCTTCATCGGGTTCGCCGAGATGGGGCCACGCAACAAGCCGACTCTGATCACGAACTGGTCGCAGTTCGTCGAAAAGTTCGGCAGCTTCCACGACGGCTACTACCTGGCGCACTCGGTCTACGGCTATTTTGCCAACGGCGGTGGGACGTGCTTCGTGGTGAACATCGCGCCGTCGCTCGCACCACAAGCGATGATTCCGGCGGCGTCCGACGGGAACACGAAGCCCTCGCTCGAGATCTACGCGATCCGCCAGGGTCTGAGCACGCCCGGGCTGACGGTAGACATCGACTATGGCGATGGCTTCGCCGCCCTGCCACCAGGACCGGCCACTCCGGCTTCGGCAGAAGAGTCCAAGCCCGGCGATCCGAAGCCCAAGGCGTCGACGCCCGCGGCCAAGCCCGCGGACGGCGGTGCGAAGGGCCCGGACTCGTCCACGCCCTTTAGTCTCAAGGTCAAGCGGGGCCGGGACGTCCTCGAAGAGTACGAGGGCGCGACGATGGACCGCGAAAGCCCGAAGTACGTCGAGATGCTGGTCAACGGCGCTTCCCAGTACATCTGGCTCAGCCCACCCGCCGCCAAGGCGGCGATGATTCCGGCGCCGCGCCCGGGCAACTTCGCCCTGCAGACGCCCGCTTCCACCGCGCTACAGGTGAGCACCAGCGACTTCATGGGCAAGATTCAGGACCGCTCCGGCATCGAGGGCCTCGAAGCGGTCGACGAGATCACGATCGTCTGCGCGCCCGACCTGATGAGCGCGTACAAGCGCGGGCTGATCGGCGACGACGCGCTGGTCGGCCTCCAGAAGGCGATGCTGACGCACTGCGAAGGCATGCAGGACCGCGTCGCGATCATCGACGCGCCGCCCGGCTTGGACCCGCAGGGTATGCTCGAGTGGCGCAACAAGACCATGATCGATTCGCAGTACGGCGCCCTCTACTACCCGTGGATCAAAGTCCTTGACCCGCTGGACCCCACCGGCAAGCGTCTGCTCTCGATCCCACCCTGCGGCCACATGGCGGGGATCTGGGCGCGGACGGACTCGGAACGCGGCGTTCACAAGGCGCCCGCCAACGAGGTGGTCCGCGGCGCGGTGGACGTAGCCCAGGAAATCACCCACGGCGAGCAGGGCCTGCTCAATCCCAAGGGCGTGAACTGCATCCGCACGTTCGGTACCCGGGGCATCCGCGTCTGGGGCGCGCGAACGCTCTCCAGCGACGCGGCGTGGAAGTACATCAACGTCCGTCGCCTCTTCAACTACATCGAGGAGTCGATCAAGCAGGGCACCCAGTGGGCGGTCTTCGAGCCCAACAACTTCAGCCTCTGGCAGCAGCTCAAGCGCGACATCACGTCGTTCCTTTTGCGCCCGTACCGTGACGGAGCGCTGTTCGGCGCGACGCAGGACCAGGCTTTCTACGTCAAGTGTGACAGCGAGACGAACCCGCCCGACGTGATCGACGCTGGTATCGTCATCGTCGAGGTCGGCATCTGCCCGACCAAGCCAGCCGAGTTCGTCGTCTTCCGCGTTCGCCAATTGCCGACGGGTGGGGCGGCCGCGTAGCGCCCATTCACTACGGGAACACCGAATTCAGATTGACTGACGAAGCATCCGGCCGCGGGTTGGGTGAGGATTGAAAGAAAGAACGAAAAAGGGGTTAATGAAGGATGCCAGAACCACACGATCCGATTTCGGCGTGGTCCTTCGCGCTGGAAGTCCAGAGCGTCCAGGAAGCCGTGTTCCGGGAGGCCGATGGCTTCTCCAACGAGAACGAAGTCATCGAGTACAAGCAGCAGGGAAAAGACGGCAAGACGATCTATCACAAGCTCCCTGGCAACATGAAGTGGAACAACATCACGCTCAAGCGCGGCATCACCGATAACTTGAAGCTCTGGGATTGGCGGAAGAAGATCATCGACGGCAAGATCGAGACCGAGCGTAAGGATGGCTCCATCGTCGGCTACGACGAGGATGGGAAAGAGATCGTCCGCTACAACTTCCGGCGCGGCTGGCCGTGCAAGTGGGAGGCGTCGGGCATGAACGCCGGCGGCAGTGAGGTGATCATCGAGTCGATCGAGATCGCTCACGAAGGCCTGGATCGCGTCAAATGAGTCCCAGATCGGAGAGTTTGCAGACCGAATTCGAGTTCGCTCTGCCAAAGGGCTATGTCGACAAGGACGGCAACCTGCACAAGAAGGGCACCATGCGGTTGGCCACCGCGGCCGACGAAATCGAGCCGCTGCGCGATCCGCGCGTCCGTCAGAACCAGGCGTACATGACGGTGATTCTCCTGGCGCGCGTGATTACGAAGCTAGGGTCGCTCTCCGACTCCGCGATCAACCCGAGTGTCATCGAAGGTATCTTCTCGGCTGATCTAGCGTACCTCCAGGCGCTCTATCGCCGGATCAACGAGAACGCGAGTACTGACCTCGCGGCCACCTGCCCGGAGTGCGGACACAAGTTCGAGGTGGACATGGTGGCGGGCATGGGGGAATCGTAGGCTACCCCCTGGATCGCCTCCACGAGGAGGTAGCCTACGTCGCGTACCATTTCCACTGGCCTCTGGACGACATCCTGGGGCTAGAGCATCGCGACCGTCGCCGCTGGGTCGAAGAGATCGGCAAGATCAACAAACAGCTCAGCGGCGGCCGGTGATGAACGAGGGGTTGGAGTCGGGGTTAGGGGTTGGGGAGGACGAGGCGCCAGCGGTCGCCCCGGCGCCGCCGGTGTGAAACGAGAGTCCGGCGGTCGCGGAGAGGCAGTGCGTTCGCTCGCCGCGTCGTTCCCAGCCCCTGATCACCGCCCCTTCATCCTATTCCCTGAGGATCGGGTGGACGAGAATGGCAATCCGCATCGAGGAGCTCACCTCGAACGTCACAATTCAGCAAGGATCGCCGGGCCCGGTGCAGCACGCCTCACCGGTGGCCGAGTCGACGGTCCCAACCGCCGAGGAGCTACCGCCGCTGGAAACCGTGCTACACGAGACGACGTCTCCGCCAATCGCGGTCACGACCGCGACGAGCCGGGACGACCAGGGGGCGTCGCCGTCCGCGGTCGTGGACCCCGAGGCATTGGCCGACGTCATTTACCGAATGATGCGGGAAGACCTGGCAATCGGGCGTGAGCGGATGGGTGGGGGTGGGTGAGCGTGCCAGATGCGCGCAACGGTCATCCCAGGCCAGAGCGGACCTCCGAGGAGCCCGAAGGCGCGACCGTGTCGCTCGCACACCCGCCGTCGTGGTTCGATCTGGCCACGCCCAGGCAGGTCTTGGCGATCCAACGCTCCCTGGCACCGCTTGCCGACGGAACCGTACCGCGCATCGGCCGGCACTTCGCGAGTGCCGCTCGCCCGCTTTTCTCCGGCGCAGCGCATCACCCCGGGCTGCCAGAGCAGATCGGCCCCACGGCCGACCAGCCGGGCTTGATGTCCCGGCTGGCGGCGCTCGCTGACGCGTCGCCAGCGCCGTTCGTGTTCGCTCGGATCAGGCGCAGAGCCGTGGCGCCACCGCCGCCGGTCCCCACGCGACCGGCACCCGCCGCGCCAGCGCCCGACCCGATGGACCCGACGCTGGCACGATCGCTCGCCATCGCGGCAGATGCGAGCGCTCCGCTGCCGGCCGAGCAGCGACGAGCGTTCGAGCCGCTTGTCGGCGGCCAGCTCCCGGAGGTCCGAATACATACCGGCCGGTCGGCCACGGAGACCGCGGCAGCGCTCAACGCCGAAGCGTTCACCGTCGGGCGCGACATCTTCTTTCGCCACGCCCAGTTTGCGCCGACAACGCTGCGTGGGCAAGCGCTGCTGGCGCACGAGCTCGTTCACGTGCATCAAGCGGCCGAAGCTGGCGAAGAACCGCGGCCGGCCCCATCCAGCAACCGCGACCGCGCTGCGGCGGAGGCCGAGGCCGAGGCGGCGGAACGCTTCGTTCTGGCCAGCAATCAGCCGGGCAACACCGCCAACCTCTCGGTGAGCAGGTACGTGCGGAACTATTCGACCAGCAGCGGAAAGCCGGTGAACGGCGATCACCAACAGCGGCTCGATCGTCTTTCGCTGCGGGCCCTCGAGGTCTGCGAGCAATTGCTCGGGCCGCGGCGAAGTCGCGACGCCGCGCAGGACATCAAAGACCTGACGATCGATCTGAGCCTCGACCTGTCGAGCTTGTCGGACGATCAAGCCGCCGCCGTTTGGGGGCGCACGCTGGCCGATGCGATTCGCCAGCGCCTTGGAAGGAGACGATAATGCCGCCGCCGCCCGCACCAACACCGCCCTATCCGTATCCGTCACCCTTCTTCAACGCGAAGTTCTGGGTCGAGATCGACGGGATCGCCTCGGCGTTCTTCACCGAGTGCAACGGACTGAGCGCCGAGACCGAGCTCCTGGAGTACCCGGAAGGCGGACTGAACGACTATTACCACAAGCTGCCCGGACGCACCAAGTTCACCAACATCACCTTAAAGCGCGGCTGGGTGGAGACGGACCTCCTCTGGAAGTGGTACGCCAAGACCATCGCCGGCCAGGTCATGACCAAGGCCGTGTCGATCATCCTTTACGAGAATAAGTCGCAGAGCACGGCGCAGCCGAAGGCGCGCTGGGATCTGGTCAGCGCCTTCCCGGTGAAGTGGCAAGGGCCGGAGTTCCGCTCGGACAGCAATGCCGTTGCGGTCGAAACTCTCGAGATTGCCCACTCGGGGTTCCAGCGCCAGTAAGTCGACGAACGAGGCAGCAGGGACAGGTTGATGGCATCAGAATCACGACGGGACGTTTCGCCGCTCCTGAAAGAGCTGCGCCTCTGGGAGCGCCGCGCTCGCCGGGGCGTCGTGCCGCCGGAGAACCTGCTGCCCGCCTGGCAACGCGCGGTCGTCGCTGCACAGACCGAGGAACCCACCCAGGCCGGCGCGCTCGCAACCCATCTCGGGCGGGTCCTCCGCGCCGTTGCCCTCGCGCGCCTCGTCAGCGCGGATCAGTCGATCGGTCGCGATCGACCGCTCGACGAGCCGGTCCTTTCGCATAAGACACTGGGTCGCTGGCAGCGGGACATCGACCGGGCCGGCGACCTTGGCGCTGACGTGGCGGGTCTTCGCGCTCGCCTGGCATTCCTCCTGGCCGCGCAGCTCGACGCCCGTCTCCTGGCCGCTGAATCGAGAGCGCCGTCGGACCTGGACGCGAGCCTGCGCGAGGTGACCGGGCTCTGGGGCAACTTGATCGACGCCGAGCAACAAGCCGAGGCGCCGGGTTCCCTCTCACCGCTCTCGATCCGCCTGGCCGCGCTCCAGTCGCGCCTGGAAGCCCCCGCGCGCGCCAGCGGGGCAACGTTGCACGGTGCTCTCGGATTCGGCAGCGCCGCATCCCTGGTGGACGCGCGCCCGGCACCAGGCGTTGCGCGCCCGAACGGTCCACGGGCGGCAATTGACCACCTTCACTCGATGGATCGCGGGGCCACCGTTCGCGTCGGCCCGGCTGCCTTCGCCGACCGCATCATCGGGGCCGACACCGCCGTGCTGACGGCGATCGCAGCCTCGTCCCGGTTTGTTCAATGGCAGGCGAACCTGGCTGGCGACTTCGTGAGTCACCTGGCCGGCCTCGCCCACGCGGCCTTCTTGCCCGGGGCGTACGGATCACTTGGCATGCCGCTCGCCATCGAAGCCGAGCTGCAGCCCGACTGGTTCTCGGGCGACCCAGCCTCCCGGCAACATCCCGCGTTCCTCGACGGGACCCGTGTGACGACGGACTCACCTGCCCGGCGCGGAGCCAGGGTAGATTCCGTCGGCCGTCGGCCGGCCCCGCGGAGCCGCGACCGTTCAACCGAGGCGCGGCCAGCGTCGGCGTCCAGTCCGCCCGATCCGCGGGGATCGATCGTCGACCGCGTTCGCCGCCTTGACGGAGCGATGTCGGTCTTGCCGCGTTCGGGGTCCCTTCTCTCGTCACGACGTGGCACTCCAGGGCCCGACCCGTCGGTCGTCGGCAGCGCGCGGGCAATCGCGCCGGCGTCGCCCGCGCGCCCGCCGGCGGCCCTGGCCGGGGGCCGATCCAGCTTCCAGCCGCGGGCCATTGCCCGACCCATGCTGCCATCAGCAGCACCGCTCTCGTCGGGCACCTCACGACTGGCGACGACACGGACGACGACGGCTGCACCGAAAGTGCCCGCACCGGCGACCTCTCGGCGCCCGCTGCCTCCCATGCCACCGCCCGCGATTCAACGGGCCGTGGCATCCACCGTTGCCCGGCGACCGACGTGGCGACCGGCGCGGATCGAGCCGCCGCGGAGCGTCCTGGACGTCGTCGCGGGCGACAACCTCGGGCACCGGGCGGAGACCGAGGAACGCGCGCGGGAGGTCCTGCCTTCGCTCGAGACCGGCGGACTCCGGGGGCAGCTCCTGCGAGGACGTCAGGTCGCAACGCAGCAGGACGATGCCGCTCAGGGACAGCGCGCAGCCGACTTGATCGCGCGGAGTCCCATGGAGTCTGTCGCCGCGGGCCCACTCGCCCTGTTCGCTGGCGCGATGCTCGTCGCGCGACACCCCGGCTACCTCGAGGGGGTGGTGGCGCCGTCGTCCGCGGCCCGGTTCCGCGGGAGCCGGCTCGCTCCGGCGGGAGTCCGGCAGGGGTCAGGAGGTGAGAGGTTTGCACTGCGAATC
>DATLRG010000257.1:0-3263 GCA_035534795.1 Chloroflexota bacterium | reverse complement strand
CCCGCCCATCCTGGCCTAACTGTAGTTGCCGAGGAGGAAACAGACGTATGGTCTCGAAGCTGACCCTCCGGATCAACGCCGGAGAACACACTCGCCACGAGTGCCCGGTGCGGCTCCCACTGCCGGAGAACCTGCCGGCTGGGCCGCTCTGGCTGGAGCGCGATGGCACTGCCGCGCGGCTGCCGGCGCAGCGCGTTGGCGATCAGTTGCTGGTCGTGCTGGACCGGCTGTCGCGCGGGGAGAGCGCGCTCTACCACCTGGCTTCGGGCGACGAGGCGCCTGGCGGCGTGCGCGTGACCGAGTCGAACGAGCGGCTCGACGTCGCGATCGACGGCGCGGCGTTCACGTCGTACCACGTCGCCGCCAGTGGCGTTCGCCCGTACTTCTACCCGCTCCTGGGTCCGGGCGGCGTCGCGATGACGCGGAGCTACCCGATGCTGAAGGACGTCGCGGGCGAGTCGCGCGATCATCCGCACCATCGGTCGCTCTACGTTGCCTTCGGCGAGGTCAACGGCGTCAACGTCTGGGCCGAAGGGTCCGAGGGCGGCGTTGGGCGGATCGTCCACCGCGGCTGGGATGGCCTCGTCGATGGGCCGGCCGGCGCGGACCTGCGCGAAAGTCTCCAGTGGGTCGACGCCCAGGACTTCTCGTTGCTCGACGAACGCCGCCACGTCGCCGTGTATCGAACCTCGTCGGTGCGCCTCCTCGACGTCGAGATCGTGCTCACCCCATCGCGCTTTGGCGTCCTCTTCGGCGACACCAAAGAAGGCGGACCGCTAGCGCTTCGGATCAACAGCGCGCTCGAAGGCAAGCACGGCGGCTTGATTGAAAACGCCTACGGCGGCCGGCGGGAGGCCGAGACCTGGGGGAAGCGCTCGCCGTGGGTGGACTATTCCGGAGCGCTCGACGGCTCGGTCGTCGGCGTGGCGATCATGGACCACCCGACCAGCTTCCGCCACCCCACCTACTGGCACGTGCGCGACTACGGGCTCTTCGCCGCGAATCCATTCGGCATCAGCGCGTTCACCGGCGACCCGGCGCAGCGTGGCGAGGTCGTCCTGATCCCCGGCCAGACCCTGACCTTCCGCTACCGCGTGTGCCTGCACCGCGGCGACGCGGCAGCGGGCGAGGTCGCCGAGCATTATCACGACTTCGCCAACCCGCCGCTGGCGACGTGGATCCAGTGAGGGAGCGTGGAAAGGGTCAGGAGGCAAGAGCTGTGCGCAGCACAGCTCTTGCCTCCTGACCCTTCCCACGCTCCCTCCATAAGGACGTGCGCGTGTACACGCAAATGAGCGTTTTCACCGGTAACGCCAACCCGGCCCTGGGGCAGGCGATCAGCCAGGAGCTGGGCGTCCAGCTCGGGAAGGCCGAGGTCTTCCAGTTCAGCAACGAAAACATCTTCGTCAAGCTGCTCGATACCGTTCGCGAGCGGGACGTCTACGTGATCCAGTCGTTCACCTCGCCGGTGAATACCAGCATTCTCGAGCTGCTGATCATGATGGACGCGCTGAAACGTGCCTCCGCGGGGCGTATCACGGCGGTGATTCCCTATTTCGCCTACGGGCGGACCGATAAGAAGGACCAGCCGCGCGTGCCGATTACCGCGCGCTTGCTCGCCGATCTGATCACCGTCGCGGGTGCCCAGCGCGTGTTGACGATGAACCTGCACGCCGGGCAGATTCAGGGGTTCTTCGACGTGCCGGTCGACGAGCTCACGGCGCTGGGGATCTTGAGTCGCTACTTCGTCGAGAAGAAGCTGTCTGATTGGGTCGTCGTCGCGCCGGACCTGGGGGCTGCCAAGAAGGCGCGCGACTTCGCCGAGCGCATCGGCGCGAGCCTGGCGGTCATCGAGAAGCGCCGGCAGGCGAACGCGGGCGCGAGCAAAGTGTTGAATGTGATCGGCGAGGTGGCCGGACACCGCGCGGTCATCTTCGACGACGAGATCGACACCGCCGGCTCGGTGATCGGCGCGACCGACGTGCTCGAGCGCGCCGGCGTTCACGAGATCTACGCTGCCTGCACGCACGGCGTGCTCTCCGGTCCGGCGATCGAGCGCTTGCGGAGCGCCGCGATTCAAGAGGTGGTGATGACCGACACCGTGCCGCTCCCCCCCGAAAAGCAGCTTCCGAAGATCACCGTCCTCTCCGTCGCGTCGCTCTTCGCCGAAGCGATTCACCGGATCCACCGTGGCGTCTCGGTGGGGGCCCTCTTTCGCTAAGAGGGAGCGACTACCATCAGGTCGCATCGTCGTCGAACATTTTCCGTAGATCGCGGTATTTGGCCGGCATCTGCGGCTCGAACTGGGTGTAGGTGGGGATCGGATAGCGGACTCCACCCTGGTGGCTCTGCCGAAGCCCCTCGATCACCTCGGCGATGCGAGCCGCGGGGATCGAAAACGCCATTTCGTCGTCCTGGGTCAGGCCGAAAATGCGGTCGCCATTGCAGGGCAGGATGACCTGGCACTCGCCCGTTCGCAGCGTCGTCGCGATGATGTCGGCGCAGTCGGCTCGCCCTTCGAACGAGGAGGTCAGCTTGCCGCCGCGCTGCCAGAGCGCCGCGACGACCAGCCGCATCACCTGGGCGGGGTTGCCGTAGATCAGGATCACGTCGGCCGGCAGCGTGGCGCGGCTCAACGGCGCGGTGACGACGTGACCGAACCGGCGATGGGGCAGCCGATCGAGCTCCGCCTCCGAGCGCGCGCCGGCCTCCGCGGTCGCCGTGTACATTCCCACGGACAAATTTCCTTCGAGATAGTAGGTGTTCGGCTTCTCGAAGCCCGCGCTCATCGCGCCGATGGGGCAGGCCATGTCGTCCGCGCCGCAGGCGATCACCCAGCCGTAGCGGCGGCTCATGTTCCACCCTTGACAGAGCGTGATCCGGTGGCCCAGGTCGCGGGAGGGAATCTTCGCGCACTCCGGCGGGGAAACGCCCGCCGGTACCAGGCTGAAGGCGATTGGAAACGTCGCCGGCCGTACGTAGGTGCTGATCTCGTGATCGACCTGCTTCAGATCGACCACCGTGGGCGAGGCATCCATGGTTCGCGCTCCTCGGGCCAGCGTACTGGCAAGGTTCTCCTCTCATGATAAACCAAGATGGGCCTCACCCCCCGCCCCTCTCCATCGGAGATTCAGAGGGGAGAAGGTCCGGCTCCCCTCTCCATCTCCGATGGAGAGGGGCAGGGGGTGAGGCCACCCGGGCCCACCGCGTGGTATCATGCGGGCGCGATGCTCGACGCAAGTAAGTCCGCGGTGGGAGTGGCG
>DATLRG010000256.1:0-3276 GCA_035534795.1 Chloroflexota bacterium | reverse complement strand
TCCGAGCGACGGAATCGCCGAGAAAAATGCGCCGATGGTGCAGCCGGCGGCAATCCCCGCGCCGTAGCCCATGCAGACGCCGCCGCCAATCGACTGGACGTAGCGCACCGGCTGGCGGGGAACGCGCAGCTTGAACTCGTTGGCGTGCAGCGCCGCGACGAACGATCCGAGGATCAGGCCGGCGTCGAGCATCGTTCCGGTGTTGACCCAGCCCGCGTCCGGGTTGAATACCAGCAGGCAGCCGGCGAGATTACTGGCCCCCAGCAGCGTGGGCGCGGTAATGCCGCCAACCGAGACCGCGCGATTCCCCCAGTTGGCGAGCTCGCCGGTGACGCCCAGCGGATGATCGAAGAGGTAGACGAAGATGTTGAGGATAGCCAGCGCGACCACGCCGACGATGAAGGGCCAGCCCTTGCCGAAGACGGCGCGGTAGCGCTGCGCCAGCCAGTCGCCAAGGCTGAGCGCTGGCGGCTCGGCCGTGCGCTTCACCGGGAAGGCCAGGCGCGGACCGGCGCGCAGCTCCCACCAAAGCGTCGCCAGGTAGCAGAGACCGAGCACGCCAAGCGTCACCACGATCGCGCCGCCGTAGCCAAACAGGTTCGGCAGCCAGACCGTGGGCGCGTGATCGGTGAACGTCTGCCACCACCAGTTCCACTGCTGCGTGGCGACGACCAGCCCCGCGAGGATGCCGATCATGGCGACCATCGATCCGACGTAACCCTCGCCGATCCGGTACATCGTGCCGGAGACGCAGCCGCCGGCCAGGACCATGCCCAGTCCAAAGAGCAACCCGCCGACGACGATCTGCGCGCTGAGCGGCATCAAGTGCGCCTGATCTGGCACCGCGCCGAACGTGGGCGTTGGGACCGCGCGGACCTGGATCAGAGCGAAGCCCAGGCTGGCGACCGCCAGGCCGGTCAGGATCGCCCGCAGGTTGCCACCGTCGCGCATCAAGAAGAGGTCGCGAAAAGCCGACGCGAAGCACAGGCGGCTGCGCTGCAAGATGACGCCGAAGGTGATCCCGAAGACCCAGTACACCGCGACATCGCCGTTGGAAACGGTCGCCGAGGCGAGCACCCACAACACCACGATCACGGCGACGACCTTCGCGAGAGACTGGCGCCGTGGCAAGGAGCGCTGCTGGATGGCGGCGGTAGCCATTGCGACGATCACCCGGAGACCAAAGTAGCGGCACGCCGCTTCAAGAGAGGTTATTATAACCTAGTTGATGCAGTTACTCAATATTTGGAGCTCACGGAAGTTTTGATATAAGCGCCGGGCGCCTATATCAAAACTTCAGACTCAGAGTTGCTACCAGAACCTGTGTTTGGCGGTGCTGCGCACCGCCAAACACAGGTTCGGGTAGCAACTCTGAGCTCCAGACTGTGGCTTGGGAGGAATTGATTGGGAGCGATTGAGATGGGCCGGTTGAACGGAAAAGCTGTCCTGGTCACTGGGGCCGGCCGCGGGGCCGGCCGAGTCATCGCCCTGCGCCTGGCACGGGAGGGAGCGGCGGTTGCGCTGCTGGCACGAAGCGCGGAGCAGTTGGCAGCGGTTAATCGCGAGATCGAAGCGGCCGGAGGGCAAGCGCTGATCGTGCCAGCCGACGTCGCCGACGCCGAGGCGGTCGAGAAAGCCGTCGCTTCGACTGAAGCGCGCTTCGGTGGCCTGGATGCCGTCGTCAACAACGCCGGTCTCGGTCTGGCGGCGCCCAGCGCCGGCTACCCCATGGAAAACTGGCGCCGCGTCCTCGATACCAACCTCACCGGCGCGTTCGTCTGCTCGCGCGCCGCGTACGAGGCGCTGAAGCGGCGCGGCGGGGGCCAGATCATCGCCATCGCGTCCGGTGCCGGGCGCCAGGGCTATCCCCGCATGGCTGCGTACTGCGCGTCCAAATTCGGGCTGATCGGGCTGATGCAGGCGCTGGCCGCCGAGTGGGGCCCGGAGAAGATCAAGGTCTCGACGATCCTACCGGGCAGCATCATGACGGAGTTCGGTGGCCGCTCTCCCGCCGACCGCGCCGGGAGTGGTGCGAAGTACATCGCTCCGGACGACCTGGCCGACGCGGTGATCTATCTCTTGACCCAGCCGGAGCGCGCCTGGACGCAAGAGATGAATCTCTGGCCCTTCTGAAAATTCCGACGAAATACTTATTGACAACCTAACTTTCGTGCGCTTATAATCCGCTCACCTCGACTGCCTGGGTGTGACGGCTGGCAACTGCGCCGGCCGTCGCGTCCGGTTGCCTCTTTTTGTCCGAGGACCCGGCGCCACCAGCAGTTTCATCCCCGTGAGGAGGTAGCGGTGTCTCTCGTTCTTTTCCAGCCACGACTTCGGCCGCTTTGGCGCCTGGTCTCTTCGAGAAGTGGATTGGCCCGGGCGCTCGGGGCCGGCATCGCGGCCCTCGCGCTCGGCGCGGCGCTGGTGACCCCCGCCTTCGCCGAACAGCCGGTCACCTACACCGTCCAGGCCGGTGACACCCTGGTGGCGATCGCCAATCAGTTCAGCGTTCCAGCGGCGAGCATCGCCAGCCTGAACGACTTGCCCGATCCGAATCTCCTCGACATCGGCCAGACGCTGACGATCGACCTGTCTCGCACGAGCGCTCCGGCGCCGGCCAGCCTCCAGTCAGGTGCCCACTACCCCTCATTCACGATTACCGACGACGGCATCGTTCGCCGCAGCCTCACGACCATTCCGCCGGCGCCGCCGCCCCCGCCGATGATCGAGGCGCCCTACTACAGCCAGTTCGACGGCACCGCCTGGGCGGAATCCAACTGCGGACCGACCACGCTCTCGATGGCGCTGGGCGCTCTGGGCGTCGACGTGGACCAGTTGACCTTACGTCACGACGCCGACGAGCAGATGGGGTTCGCCGATCCCAATGACGGGACCACCTGGGAATCCCTGGCCTACGCCGCGAACGTCAGCGGCGTCAAGATCAAAGGTCTCTACAACGGTCAGAGCTACCAGACCTGGACGATCGCCGGCCTCAAGAGCCAGCTCAGCCAGGGTCATCCGGTGGTCCTGCTCGTCCGCTACTGGGACCTGCCGGACCACGTCGGGAGCTCGTTCGCGGGCGATCACTACATCGTCGGGCTGGGCTTCGATCAAGACGGCAATCTCGTCTTCAACGACCCGGCGGTCCATGGCGACGGCTCGGATCGCGTCATCAGCCAGTCGGACCTCGAGAAGGCCTGGACGGACACGTCGGTCGGGATGGTCCGGACGGCGATGGCGCTGTACAAGTAAGCAAGCGAGAGTGGGGCAAGGACA
>DATLRG010000255.1:0-2308 GCA_035534795.1 Chloroflexota bacterium | reverse complement strand
GTTGTGGGCGAGGCCGTGGCGAGCGTCAGCGAGCGGAGAGTGAAGTGCGCCGGGTCCGCCGGGCTGGTGTACTGGAACGCGATGCTGTCGCCGGCGTTCACGGTCACGCCGCTGGCGTCCGAGCGCGTGGAGTACGTGGAGATCAGCGCCTGGCGGTCGACCAGTTGAGCGGGAATGACCTGCGTGCTGCCGGGTAGCTGGAGGGGCAAGCTCGTCGTGAACAGCGTGTACTTGTGTGCTTCCTCGCCGCTGGTGGGATCGCTCACGGAATCGACCGATTGGTCGAGCCAGCCGATCAGGCTCAGGCTACTGAGATCGACGTGTGGGGCGTAGGACTGATAGGGGTTGAGGGCTGACGACAGCACGTCGTACCTTGGATCGAAGGACGAGGTGGAGACACGACTCCTCCCCGGATAGAGATGGTCGACGACCTGCGACATGTCGCGGTAGCCCGTGGGCGAGTCGCTTCCCACGTCGAGCGAGACCGCGTGGCTCGCGCCGGGACGCAGGTCGCCGAGGAATTCCACCGAGCTACCGGCGATCAGGGCGGCGCTATAAATGGGCGACGAGAAGCCGTTCACGACCTTTCCGCCCAGGTGGTGGCCGTTAAGGAGCAGGGGACCGCCGATCTTACCCGACTCGCTCAGGTGCCCGTCGAGGGAAAAGCTGCTCAGATTTCCCGGCTCCAGGTCGATGCCCTGAAGCTGCGGCTGCCCGCTTTGGAGGACCTGGGCCGGCGGCGTGGTCCGACTGGTCTGGCCGCGGACTCCATAGGTGAGCGCCGCGTTTGACACCAGTGCGTTCGCCGGTATCGTCAACTGATAATGCTGCGGATGCAGGGCGAACACGCCGACGAAGCTGTGGAGCGAGCCGACGCCGCTGCCATCCCAGGTGCGCGCGATCGACACCTGGTTCACCACAACGTCCCCTTGCCGGTGGTGACCCGCGTAGACGAGCGCTCCGACGGTCGCCGCCACGGCCATCACCGGAATCGTCAGCAACGCGAGCTCGCGCCGGCCGAAGCGAGACAGGACCAGATAGTTCCCCGGGCCGATCAGCAGGCCGAACAGCACCAGTCCGAACAGCAGGCGTTGCGTTTCCGGGCTCGCGGCGCCACCGCCGCGGATCAAGACGTCACGCGGCGCGCGGCCCCAGGTGGTATCCGGTCCGGTGTACGTCAGGGTGGACGAGTCCGGCAGACGAGTGTACGAGAGGATGTAGACCCAGAGGCGGTCCAGGCCGCTCCAGCCGCGCAGGGGCTTCTGTGTCAGGGACATGGCCAGCATGAAGACCGCGCCCTTGCCGCGCCGGCCGACGACCACCAGCGGCTGGTTCTCGTCTGCGACCGCGACAGTGCCATCGGTCACTTTCAGATTCCCCACCAGCCAGGGTCCGCCGCTCTCTGACGGCACGCCGAGGTAGCCGGCCAGGCTTTCCAGGGAGTGGACCGGCGCCGTCCCGTCGAGCTTCGCCGGCAGCAGCGCCGGCGGAAGACCGTCCAGCGCGCCCGCGCCGGTTGGTCCGGTCCCGATTGTCAGGATTCCACCGTCGTTTACCCACGCGGTAAGCGCGCTCTGCTGCAGCGCGCTGAGCCCACGGGTGGCGTCGTCGCTGACGATCAGGCAATCCAGGCCACTCAAGAGCTGCGGATTCGTCGGCAGATCGAGGAGGTCCAGGTCCACGACGTGCGGCTGCCGCTGTCCATCGGCGAGCGTCAGGCCGTTCAGCGCATCGAAGGCGGACGGGTCGTTGGAGAGGACGCCGCAGAACACCTGCGCGGGATCGACTCGCTGCAAAGCGACCGTCTGCTGGACGAGGGTATGACCGCCCGAGACCAGGCGCACCTGCAGGCGATCGAACAGCGTTGGGACGTACACGGCGGTCGAGAAGCGCTTACTCGAGTGCTGGGGAATCGTCACCGGGACCGAATAATCGATGCTCTGGCCCCCGCCGAAGCCGCTCTGGCTGATCGGGCGGCTCAGCACCGAAATCTCCACGTTGCCGGACACGTTCGGACCGGCGTTCGCGAGCGACACGTCGACGGGCGCCCAGCTACCAGGCCGCACCATCCCATCGTAGCCGGGCCGCACCGTGACCTGCAACTGGCTGCTGGCCGCTGCTGGCAAAGTTGGCGCCATCAGCGCCAGCGTGACGAGAACCGCGAAGAGCTTCCTCATGGGCCTGGCCTCTCTGCCACGCGGGGGAACGAACGGTAGAATCTATTCTACGTAAAATGCCGCCCGCTTACAATATTGTAAGGGTGTGTGGAAAGGGTCAGGCGGCAGGGGATTTGCGCAGCAAATCTCCT
>DATLRG010000254.1:0-3703 GCA_035534795.1 Chloroflexota bacterium | reverse complement strand
TGACTCTGCGCCAGCCCACGGAGAGGACTCCAGATGATCGGCTTGATGTGCGCAGCACATCAAGCCGATCATCTGGAGTCCTCTCCGTGGCCTTACTTTAGCGCATTCACGCCTTCCATGCCAACCGCGAACGCCTGCTGGCACGGTTTCGGCCGGTCGGGTAGAATGAGACTCTCGAAAGATCCAACCCGCGCCCAGGGGTAGTCATGAAGACAGGCGTCGGCACCAGCTCGTCGGCGACCGGCCCAGCGAGCGGCACGCCGGTCCAAAGTGGTGCCGAGCGCGTGCTCGGCGTTCAATACAAGTACGTCGCGCTCGCGGTGACGACGGTCGGCGCGCTGATGTTCGCGATCGACTCCACCATCGTCATCCTCGCCTTCCCGCCGATGATGAGCGACCTGCACGCGAGCCTGGTCAGCATGATCTGGGTCCTGATGGGCTACAGCCTGATGAGCACGGTCGCCTTGCTGACGTTCGGGCGGCTGGCCGACATGTTCGGACGGGTCCGCATGTACAACGTGGGATTTGTCGTCTTCACGATTGGTTCGGCGCTGTGCGGCTTCTCCACGACCGACCTGCAGCTCAACCTCTTTCGCCTGGTCCAGGGCATTGGCGGGGCGATGCTCCTGGCCAACAGCATGGCGATCATCACCGAGGCATTCCCGCCGGAGGAACGCGGCCAGGCAATGGGCATCAACTCGGTGGTCTGGGCGATCGGCAGTATCGCCGGTCCGCTGGTCGGGGGGCTGATTCTCGCGGGGGCATCGTGGCGCTGGGTCTTCCTGGTGAACGTGCCCATCGGCATCGTCGCGACGCTGGCCGCGCTGCTGCTGCTCCGCGAGATTTCCACGCGCAGTCGAGGGGAGCGCTTCGACGCGCTCGGGGCAATCTTCTTCAGCGCGTCGCTGGCGGCGCTGCTGGTGGCCCTGAATCAGGGCATCGGGCTCGGCTGGACCTCGCCGATCATCATTGGACTGCTCCTGGCGTGCGTGGTCTTCGGCGCCGCGTTCTTTTTCTGGAATCGCGCGTCGGCCCACCCGGTCCTGGATTTCCGCTTGTTCGCGGATCGCGTCTTCACCGCCGCGGTCACGACCTCCACGCTTCAAGCGCTCGCGGTGTTTGCGGTCAACTTGCTGATCGTCTACTATCTGGAGGTCGTGCAAGGCCAGTCTCCGCTGACGGCCGCGCTGGCGCTGGTGCCGCTGTCGGTGATGAACTCGGTGATGGGGCCGATCGGCGGGACGCTCTCGGATCGACTTGGCTCGCGCCGCCCGGTCGCGATCGGCTTGCTCGCTCAGGCCGCCGGCCTCGTCGTCCTGAGCACGCTCCAGGTCGGATCGAGCTACCTGCACGTCGTGCTGGGCCTGCTGCTGGTCGGCTTCGGGTCGGGCCTGTTCTGGGCGCCCAGCACGAGCGCAGCCATGGGAGCGGCCCCGGCCAATCGCCTGGGCGTCGCCGCGGCGACGCTCGGCACCTGGCGGAACACCGGCCAGGTCGTCAGCTACGCCCTGTCGCTGGCCATCGCCGCCGCGGCGGTCCCCGCCGACGCCCAGACGCAGCTTTTTCTCGGCCAATCGGTCCACCTTGCGGGCACGGTCGCGGCGGGTTTCGTGGACGGCATGCGCGCCGCGTTCCTGCTCTCCATCGTGATCTGCCTGATCGCCGCGGTTGGCTGGTGGTTTGCCGCCGCGAAAGCGGATGGACCCACGCGACGCGGTGAGAAAGCACGTGTGTCCGTGCCCCGCGACTAGAGGGGCAACCGGGTGGCACCGGCAATCCGTCTGCAGGAAGTCAGCGTCTGTCTTCACGGGGGCGTTGGAAGTCGTGCGTCACGGACGGCACAGGGCTAGCTCGTCGGCTTCATCCCAATCTGCCAGTAGCTCCGCGGTCAACTCAGGGTTGCTCAGCGCATCGGCGGTAGCCTGCCAGCTCTCAAGTGCCCGATCGTAGGCGTCCCAGCTACCCGCCTCCAACGCCTGCCTCAGTCCGAGAATGAGCGCATTGCGAAGGTTGGCGCGCTCGGCGACCGAGAGGGCCTCGGTCCATGCATAGCCTGGAAGCGTAGAAAACTGATCCGGTGAAACCTGGGCCAAGGCCAGCACCTGCGCTGCTTCGACCTGACCCCGTAAATCTTGCTGATAAATGGCTTCGGAGACGATGACGAAGTTTTCACCGCTCCGCTCTCGAAGCAGCACGTATCCGCGCTTCGCCGCCGCGAAGACGTCATTTGGCTTGTGCGCGACGTCCGACTTCGATCGGGTGGTAAGGTAAGGAGTCTTCATTGTGTCGCTCACGCTCACGTGAATGTCACAGTTACGCAACTATGATACCAGCGGGGGCCAGCGAACTCAACGTCCGGCCGTTTCCGACGGCGGACGCTGCCCGAGTTGCCAGCACCCCGGCACTATGGTAGCCTGTGCGAGGATGCGCCGAGGGCCGCGGGATCTGCCTTCCTCGCGCGGGAGTGGTGTCGTGTTTCGGCGGTCGGTCCCCTTCATCATCCTGGCGGCAGCGCTGTTCGCCTTCAATTTCTCCCTGGGTGTCAGCCGGACGATTCAGAACAACTTCTGGGTCGACCTCCTCAAGCTCCAGCCCGATCAGATGGGCGTGCTGATCACCGCCCGCGAAACGCCCGGTTTCCTCACCATCGCCCTCGCCGCGCTGACGATGCGCCTCGCGCCCGCGCGCCTGGCGACGATCTGCTTTCTGATCATGGGCGTCGGGTACTATGCGTACGGGCTGGCCACGTCCTTCGGATCAATTCTGCCGGGTGTCATCTTCGCGAGCGTGGGCTTTCACCTCTGGATCACCTTGAACGGCTCTTTCGGCCTCGCGGTGGCCAAAGATACGAACACCGGTAGCGTCCTCGGAGACCTCCAGGCGGTTGGATTCCTCGCCGGCCTGCTCGGCATGTTCGGCGTTTTCGTCGGGTTCGGCGCGGTGGGCTACCCGCTGGCCTTCGCGATCTCGGGCGTCGCTATGCTGGTTGGCGCCGTCGCCATTGCCCGCTTCCCCGGCGAGTTGGTCCACCGCTCGCCCCAGCGGACGGTCGTTCGTCGCCACTACACGCTGTACTACGTCCTGAACTTCTTCGAGGGATGCCGTTTCGAGCTGTTCCAGGCGTTTGGCATCTACTTGCTCGTTCACCAGTATCAACTGTCGGTGCAGACGATCGCGATCCTCTTCGTCCTCGTCGCGGTCGGCGGCGCCGTGCTTTCGCCGCCGGTTGGCCGGCTGATCGACCGCTTTGGCGAGCGCGCGACGATGAGCGTTGGCTACATGGCGATGCTGGTCACCTTTTTAGGTTTCGCCCTCTGGCACGACGCCCTGGTCGCGACGATCCTCTACGTGATTTACAATATCGTTCTGCTGTCCGAAATCGGCGTCACCACCTATCTCAAGAAGGTCGCCAGCCCCGAGGACGTCCGTCCGAGCCTGGCGACCGGCGTCACGATGATGCACATTCCGGCGCTGATCGTGCCAATCCTGGGCGGCGCGCTCTGGAACCGATTCGGCTTCGAGGTGCCATTCCTGCTGGGCGCCACTTTCATCGGCGGCTCGATGCTGGCCACCCAGTACATTCCGCGCCAGGCGACCGCGTTGGTGCCCGAGCCCGTCGCGCCGCTTTGATCGCTGCCGGGGAGCGGTTCGGGCAGGGCTGGTGGCAGATTGGCCCTTGGGGACCCTTCTGCCACCAGCCCTG
>DATLRG010000253.1:0-3604 GCA_035534795.1 Chloroflexota bacterium | reverse complement strand
GGACCTCTCCCGCCGAAAACACGAGCAGGGGGAGGATGAGATGACATTCCTCGAAGAGAGCGCGGACCGACGCTCTCGCCACGAAGACGCGGGGTTGAGCGACCTGCGGCGTGCCGCGCTCGATCGGACCTGCTGGGTGTGTGTCGTCGTCGCCTTCCTGTTGCTGCTCCTCACCGGCATCTACATCAGCCAGGTCGACGTGACTCCGTCGTACCTCGCGCTGGCGCTCGCGGCGCTGGCGGGCGTGGCCGCGCGCTGCCGGAGCTACGGGGTGCGGTTTGCCTCGGTCGTGCTGGTCGCTGGCCTCGTGGCTGTGATCGCGGGCGGCGCCGCCCTTTTAACGGCCGCGCCGTTGCTGGCCGCGCTCTGCGTGCCCATCCTGGTCGCCACGGTCCTGCTCGGCAGCGGGGCCGGGATCGCGACACTGGTGCTGGGCGGCGGAGTGGTCGCCGTCGCCGCGCTGCGCTTCAGCCCGGCCGCCCCTGCCGAGGTCGCGCTGCTGACGTTTGGCCTTGGCGGGCTCGTCCTGGTGCTGTCGATGGTCCTCTGGCGATCGTTTTACACTGTGCTGGACTGGTCCTGGGCCAGCTACGACGAGGCGCAGAAACGGTCCGCCGAGCTGCGCGAGCGCCAGGTCGAGCTGGGCCGGTTGAACCAGAGCCTGGTCCTCGCCTACGAGCAGATCAAACAGACCAGCGGACAGCTCGAGCGCGCCCGGCAGGCGGCCGAAGAAGCGCGACGGTTGAAGTCCGAGTTCGCGGCGAGCGTCAGCCACGAGCTGCGCACGCCCCTCAACCTGATCATCGGCTTGAGTGAGCTGATGGTGGTCACGCCGCACGCTGGCGCGCCGCGCCTGCCCGAGGTCTACCGCGCCGACGTCGAGGCGATCTACCGCAACGCCTGCCACATCTCGAACCTGATCGACGACGTGCTCGACCTGAGCCAGATCGAGTCGCACCACATGGGGCTGCTGAAGGAGCGCAGCTCGCTCGCGGAGATCGTCGCCCAGGCCACCGCGACGGTGCAAACCCTCTTCGAGAACACCGGCCTCTGGCTCGAGCTGAAGCTGCCCGACGACTTGCCGCCGATCTTCGTCGACCCGGTGCGGGTCCGCCAGATTCTGATCAATCTGCTGAACAACGCCGTGCGCTTCACCGAGGAAGGCGGCGTCACGATCGCCGCTCGCGCCGAGAACGATCAGTTGGTGATCGACGTCGTCGACACGGGCGTGGGGATTCCGCCCCAGGACGTGCCGGGCGTGTTTCAGGAGTTCTGGCGGTCCGGCGAGCCGAAACGCGGCCGCCGGGGGAGCGGGCTGGGCCTGGCGGTGAGCAAGCGCTTCGCCGAGCTGCACGGGGGGAACATGTGGGTGAGCTCGACTCTGGGACAGGGTAGCGTGTTCTCGCTGGCGCTTCCGCTGGGCGAGAAGGCGGTCGTTCAGGGGTCGGACCTCACGCACGCCTTCTGGGAACGCTTGGAACAACAGACGCCGGACCGCCCGACGGTGTTGCTGGTCGACCCGGAGCCGGAAGCGTTGCGCGTGTTCCAACGGTATCTCGATGGGTTTCAGGTGACCGTCGCCGCGGACCTGCCCAGCGCGGTCAGGCTCTCGGACGAGTCGTCGACCCGCGCGATCATCGTCGGCACGACGTCGCGCCGCGATAACCTGCGACGCGCGCTCAAGCACGCCGATCGCGGGCACGACCGGCCGCATCTCCCGATCGTCACCTGCGAGCTACGCACCGCCAGGACGATCGCCCAGGAGCTCGGCGTCCACGACTACCTGGTCAAACCGGTCAACCAGCAGCAGCTCCAGCGCGCGGTGCGACGGCTCGGGCGCGGCCTGCGCGACCTGGTCGTGGTGGACGACGATCCGGAGATGTTGCATCTGCTCACCCGCATGCTCAGCGTCCTCGCGCCGCGCTGTCAGATCCGGACCGGCGTCGATGGCCACCAGGCGCTCGAGCTCTTGGACGATCATCTACCAAGCGGCGTGCTGCTCGACCTGCTGATGCCAGGTCTCGACGGCTACGGGGTCCTGGCGCACATGAAAGCGGACCCACGACTCGTCGCCGTGCCGGTCGTGGTGATCAGCGCGCGCGGCGCCGAGGACGATGGGTTGCTGGCCGACGTGCTGGAGATCAGCCAACTGGGCGGCTTGCCCGTCGGCGATCTGTGTCGCTGGATCCGGTCGGGTCTCCAGGTCCTGCCGCCGCGGCTGCGCGTGCCAGGCGAGCCAACAGGTCCAGCAGTGCCGGCCGGGTCACCGGCTTGCTCAGAAAGTCGGTGACGCCGAGCGAGTAGGCCAGAGCGTGATCGGGAACGACCGAGCAGATGACCACCGGCAGCGTCGCGGTCGTCGGCTCGGCGCGGAGCGCCTGGAGGATCTCCCAGCCGTCGTGGGTCGGCATCAGGACGTCCAGGACGACGACCGCCGGCCGCAGCTCGCGCGCCAGGCGCAAAGCACGCTCGGCCGATCGCGCCTGCACCAGTCGATAGTCGGTGTCGGCGAGGTAGCGGCGGAAAAGCAGGGCGGCGTCGGGATTGTCGTCCACGAGCAGCACGGTCGTCGCGCGCGAGGCCGGCAGCGTCAGCCGGAAGACAGCACCGCCGGAACGTCGCTCGTCGACGAACACGGCGTCCTGACTCTGGGCCAGTCGCCTGCTCACCTCCAGGACGTCCGCCGAGAGACCGACCTGCCCGCGGTCGTTGCCGCCCGCGCTGTTCGCGTCGCGCTCCGCCTCGTCGCCGTTCACACCGTGGACGGTGATCGTTACGTCAACTGGTCCGGTCTGGCCGCCCGCCGTGATCTGGATGGCCGCGCCCGGCTGGTGGACGATGGCGTCAGAGAGCAGGTTCAGCAAGAGTTGGCGCAGCACGGTACGATTGACGCCGACGGGATCGAGCGTCGCCGCCGTCTCCACCGCGAGCCGGACGCCGTGGCGCTCGGCCAGGCGAGACACCGTGTCGAGGACGCCCTGGATCACTTCGTCGAGGCGCGTCGGCGCCGTCGCGGTCGCCGCGCTGAGACTCGAGATCTCCGCGTCGAGCGAATCGGCGGGGGGTGGCCCGACCGGCCGCGTCGCGCTCCTGGGCGCCGGCGTCGCCGTCGGAGCGGCAGCGAGGGATGGCCGAGCGCCGACGCGGACGAGGCGCATCCAGAGGAGCTGAGCGATTTCGTCGAGCGCCTCGACGTGATCGCGGCGCGCCTGACGGGCGCTGACCTGGAGCTCGCGCGCGATCTGCTCCGGCGTGGCCCCCTCGACGTAGCGCAACTGCAGGTGGCGATACCGCCGCCACTCGACCGACGCTGGCAAGGCCGCTCCCAGCGGGCGGAGCCATTCGAGCGCGTCGATCAACGTCCGGTGCAGCCGCTCGGCGCCGACCGGCGACGCCCCGACGATCAGCTCCAGCAGCGGGTGGCCCTGCAAGAAGACGCGGTCGTGCAGGTGCGGATACGCCTCGTGGACGAGCTGAGCGAACGCTGCGAAGTCACGCATGGCCGAATAGTAGCACGAAGCGTGGCCCCGCGTCAGGCAGCCGGCGTTGCCTCACCCCGCCGCCCCGGGCTGCCTCACCCCCGGCCCCACTCCATCGGAGATGG
>DATLRG010000252.1:0-4700 GCA_035534795.1 Chloroflexota bacterium | reverse complement strand
CAGCGATCGGTCCGGGCACCGCCGCCGCCCTCGCCGCCTACCACCTGCGAGTCGACTTTATTCCGACGGAATACGTCGCCGAGGCAGTCGTCGCCGGCCTGCGCCAGTACGATCTAAACGGCCAGCGGATTCTGTTGCCCCGGGCCCAGGAAACGCGCGAGATCCTGGCGGTTGGCCTCGCCGAGGCAGGCGCGCTCGTCGACGACGTCGCAGTGTACCAAACTCGGCCGGCCGGCGATCGCGCGATCACGCGGCAGCTTTTCGAAGTAAAACAGGTCGACGTGGTGACTTTCACGAGCTCGTCGACGGTTCGCAATCTGGTACGCTTACTCGGCGACGCCGCACCGGCACTCCTGGCCGGAGTCACTATTGCCAGCATCGGTCCGATCACCAGTCAGACGGCCCGCGACCTCGGGCTGAACGTCCAGGTCGAGGCGGCCGAGCACACGGTGCCCGGCCTTGTCGCCGCGTTGGAAGGAGCCTTTACCCGATGATTGCCAAGCTCACCGCGCCCGACGCGATCGGGCGCTTCCCAATCCAGCGGCCGCGCCGTCTGCGCGACCGCGCCCCCCTCCGTCGCATGGTCCGGGAAACGACCCTCGCCGTCGACGACTTCATCTATCCGCTCTTCGCCTGCCCGGGCCAGGGTGTGCGCGAGGAGATTCCGTCGATGCCCGGCGTCTTTCACCTCTCGGTCGATCAGATCGCCGAGGAAGCCGCGGCGGCCGCCGCCGACGGCATCCCGGCCGTGCTGATCTTTGGCCTGCCCAGTCAGAAGGATGAGGTCGGCTCGGAGGCGTACGCCGACGATGGGATCGTTCAGCAGGCCAGCCGCGCGATCAAAGCCGCCGCGCCGGAATTACTGGTCGTCACCGACCTCTGTCTGTGCGAATACACCAGCCACGGCCACTGCGGAGTGATTCACCACGGCACCGTTGACAACGACGCCACGCTGCCGCTTCTGGCCCGCACCGCGGTCAGTCAGGCCGCGGCCGGCGCCGACTTGATCGCCCCATCGGACATGATGGATGGCCGAGTCGGGGCGATCCGCCAGGCGCTGGACGCGCATGGCTACGTCGAGACGCCAATCATGGCCTACTCGGCAAAGTATGCCTCGGCGTTCTACGGCCCGTTCCGGGAAGCGGCCGATTCGGCGCCCCAGTTTGGCGACCGGCGGGGCTACCAGATGGATCCGGCCAACGCCCGCGAGGCGCTCCACGAAATCGCCCTCGACATCGCCGAGGGCGCCGACATCGTCATGGTCAAGCCAGCGCTGCTTTATCTCGACGTCATCCGCCAGGCCCGGGACCACTTCAGCCAGCCCATCGCCGCCTACAATGTGAGTGGAGAGTACAGTATGATCAAGGCCGCCGCCCGAAACGGCTGGCTGAACGAGCGGCAAGCCGCGCTCGAGGCGCTTACCGCGATCAAGCGCGCCGGCGCCGACATCATTATCAGCTATTTCGCCCGGGACGCGGCCCGCTGGCTGCGGGAGGGCTAAGCGTGGACACTACCCGTTCCCAGCAGCTTTTCGCCGAGGCCCAGCGCTACTTACCGGGAGGAGTCGATAGTCCGGTCCGTGCTTTCCGGGCGGTTGGCGGTCAGCCGCTTTTCGTCGAGCGTGGCGCCGGCTCGCGCCTCGTCGATGTCGACGGCAATGAATACGTCGACTACGTCCTGTCCTGGGGTCCACTGATTCTCGGCCACGCCCACCCGCGAGTCGTCGCCGCGCTCCAGGTCGCGGCGACTCGCGGCACGAGCTACGGTGCTCCGACCGCTCTTGAGACCGAGCTAGCCCGCCTGGTCGTCCAGGCGTTTCCCTCGATCGAGCGGGTGCGCTTCGTCAACTCGGGCACCGAGGCGACCATGAGTGCGTTGCGCCTGGCCCGTGGCTTCACGAAGCGCGACAAGATCATCAAGTTCGACGGCTGCTACCACGGTCACGCCGACGGTTTGCTGGTCAAAGCCGGCTCGGGCGCGCTGACCCTGGGCACGCCCGACAGCGCCGGGGTCACCCCGGGCGCCGCCGCCGACACGCTGAGCGCACCCTACAACGATCTCGAGACGATCACAGAGATCTTCGCAGCGCACCCGAATGAAATCGCCGCGGTCATCGTCGAGCCAATCGCCGGCAACATGGGCGTCGTGCCGCCGCGGCCGGGCTTTCTGGAAGGGCTGCGCGAGATCACGGCGGCGGCTGGGGCGCTGCTGATCTTTGACGAGGTCATCACCGGCTTCCGTGTCGCTCACGGCGGTGTTCAGGAGCTCACCGGCCTCCGCGCCGACCTGACCTGCCTGGGCAAGATCATCGGCGGCGGCCTGCCGGTCGGCGCCTACGGCGGACGCGCCGACATCATGGCGCTGCTCGCGCCGGAGGGACCGGTCTACCAGGCCGGCACGCTGGCCGGAAATCCGTTGGCGATGACGGCCGGCCTCGAAACGCTGCGCGAGCTGGCCCAACCCGGCGTCTACGCCACGCTGGAGAAGCAGAGCGCCGCGCTCGCTCAGGGCATCGCCGAGGCCGCGGGCCAGGCCGACGTGCCAATCTTTCGCACCCGGGTCGGTTCGATGTTCACAACGTTCTTCACCGATCAGCCAGTTGTCGACTATACCAGCGCCAAGCAGGCGAATACGAAGCGCTACGCGCGCTTTTTCGGGGAGATGCTGCGCCAGGGCGTCTACCTGGCGCCGTCGCAGTTCGAAGCTGGCTTCATGTCGACGGCCCATTCGGTCGAGGACGTGGCCCGAACGATCGAAGCAGCAAAAGCGGCCTTCGCGGCGTGCCGCGCGGTCGAGTAAAGCCGCGGTCAACACGGATTGTTTTCGGGAGATCGCTACCCATGAAAATTGGCGACATCGACGTCGAAATTCTCAACGATGGCTTCTTCCACCTCGATGGCGGCGCGATGTTTGGCGTCGTGCCTCGGGTGCTTTGGGAGAAGAAGCTACCGCCAGACGAGCGTAATCGGGTCAAGATGGCGCTGCGCTGCTTGCTGATTCGTCACGACGGGAAGACGATTCTGATCGACACTGGTATCGGCGACAAGCTCGACTCGACCGAACAGGGTCGCTTTGGCGTGGAACGCGAAGGCGGCTTATTGACCGAGCTTGCTTCCCACGGCGTCACCCCCGACAAGGTCGACGTCGTCGTCGACACTCATCTGCACATGGATCACGCTGGCGGCAACACGACCCGAAAGTTGGGCGCACTCGTTCCAACCTTCCCCAATGCCGAGTACTGGATCCAACGCATCGAATGGGAAGAGGCCGTGAAGCCGAACGAGCGCACGCGCGCGACCTATCTTCCGGAGAATCTGGAGCCGCTGGCCGCGGCCGGCCAGGTTCGGCTGATCGACGGCTCGGTGGAGATCGTTCCCGGTGTGCGCTGGTTTTCCACGCCAGGTCACACCCGCGGCCACGGCAGCGTGCTGCTCGAATCCGACGATGAATCGGCGCTCTACACCGTCGACGTCTGCCCGTTCGTCGCTCATCTCGAACGCCTGGCCTGGATTCCGGGCTTCGACGTCGAGCCGCTCGTGTCGCTCGAGACAAAACGGCAGATCATCGCCGACGTGGTAACCAACAACCGCCTTGTCATTTTCGATCACGATCCGGATGTGATCGCGGCGCGGCTGGTCGGCACTCCCGAGCGTTGGACGGTCGAGCCGAGCATGATCGTCTCCCAGCCAGCCACCCAGAGCTGAAAGGCAGGTCTGATGGACGCTCTTTTGCTTGTCAGTCTCGGCCGAGGTGTTGGATCGTGACGACGTATGGCTAAACGTTCCCAGACCGAGCGTTCCTGGCTGGTCAGCGCAGCTCCGCTGGTCATTCTTTTCATCCTGCTGGCCGGGTATTACAGCATTACCACTCCGATCTTCGAAGCGCCCGACGAGCTCTGGCATTACGACGTCGTCGCGTCGCTGGCCCACGGCCATTTTGCCGATCCTGCCACCGCCGCCCGTCAGGAAGCGACCCAGCCACCGCTCTTCTACGCGCTGGGGGCGCTGGTCTGGCGGTTAGCGCCGGCTCCGGATTCCCGGAGTGTGCTGCACTTCAACCCCTATTTCGACTACCATCCGGAAGACGTTGGCAACAAAGGCCTGCTCTACCACGGCGATCCCGACGAGGTTTTTCCCTTTCAGGGCATTGCCCGCACCGTGCACCTCATTCGATTGATTGACGTCGCCCTGGGCGCGCTGACGATCCTCGGCGTCTTTCGTCTCGGTCGGCTCGCCGCCCCCGAGCGCCCGGCGATTGCCTTTTTCGCGGCTGGCTTCTGCGCTCTCAATCCGGAGTTTGCTTTCTTATCCGGAGCAATCACCAACGATTTGGCGATCATTGCCACGTCGACCTGGGCGCTGGTGTTTCTCGCCCAGTGGCTCCGGAGTTACCCCTCTCCCCCTCGCTCCCCCACGGGAAGAGAAGGGGAAGACCCCGCTGCCCCGCCCGCCACGCCAGGTCGCGAACGATTCAGTCTCGTTGGGTTGGCTCTTTGTCTTGGTTTGGCTCTCTTGAGCAAGGCGACCGCCTTTGGGGTGCTGGCCCTGGTCGGGCTGGCGTTGCTCCGCTACGGACCAATCGGCGAGACCTGGTGGCAGCGCCTGCGACGGGCGGTGATCGTACCGGGGGGGGGCCTGCTGATCGGCGGCTGGTGGTACATTCGGCTCTTTCTGCTCTACGGGGATCCAATCGGGGAGTCG
>DATLRG010000251.1:0-2395 GCA_035534795.1 Chloroflexota bacterium | reverse complement strand
GCTGTACTGCACCAGTGACGGCCCGACACGTTGCGGGCCGTCACTGGCCGACCAGAGGTGGCTCGTCGAGCGCCGTCGCAGAGCGGAATTGAGTCAGTGAACTGATGGGAAGACGAACTTTCCGGTGCAACGCGCCTGCTTAGCGGCACGAGCCTCGATCGGTCACCCCGAGTGATCGCTCGATTTCGGCGATCCGGCGATCAAGCTCGCCGAGCCTCTCGGTCAGGCGCGCAAACGTGTCTGCTTCCTGATCCGGTGGGTCGTCAAGTCGGCCCAGCACCTCTCGCGGAGCACTGACCGCGGCCACACGCTCTTCTTCATGTTCATGCATTCCCTGCCCTCGTGACCATTGAGGCGCATTGGTGGTGACGTTTCGAGAGGCTTCTCGTGGACATTGGCCACTCCCCGTCTTCTATCAGCCACGTCGACGTATGAGTGCGATCCCAACGGTTCGCTCGCTCCCCGTCGTCTCCATCAAATCAGCCGCTTACTGTCCCGTCAGTGGTCTTGGCCACCCACCAAGTTGCGTCGCGTCCAGCAGGGACGGCTCTCTACTGATCGCTTCTGTGCCCCGGTGATCCGGTCGACCTCCCGTGAAACGGACGGACAATCTCCTCTCGTTGTGTAGCGAACGCCACAGACGCCGGGAATCAACCACGCTACGATTGCGATGCACGTTACGTGTGATAAGGGGCGCGATCAACGCATCGGAGGTTCGTCGATGGAGAGCAAGACGAAGCCGCGTTGGCCATCCCAACGCCAACGGCCGGCTTCTCGCCGAACGCCGCGGGTGGCGATTATCGGGATGATCGCCGCGGTGATCGTGGTCGTTAGCATCGGCTACACCGTCTTGGGCCACCGGTCGGTCGCCCCGTCGCCCGCGATTGGCAATTTCCAGCGGGTTGCCGATCCTGCCGTCACGCCCGGCCAGCCGGTGCCGGTGTTCTTTCTGAGCGCGCTCTACTGTCCCTTCTGTGGAGCGGAGCGCTGGGCGCTGGTGGATGCCCTGGGCCGCTTCGGCACCTGGAGTAATCTCAACCCGTCGCAGAGCACGGCCGGGGTTGATGGCATTGCCGCCGTGCCCACCTACGACTTCGTCCACGCTCATTACAACAGTCGGTACGCGGCGTTCACCCCGCGTGACGTCGCCGATGCTCAGGGAAATCCCCTGGAGCCCTTGCAGCCCGAGGAGCGGACCCTCGTCAATCGGTACGATCCCGATGGCGGGATCCCGTTCTTGATGATCGACGGCGCGTTCACCCAGCTCAGCTCGGGATACTCGCCGGGTCTGCTGGCGGGAAAGTCCTTTGCCCAGGTGCAGGGTGAGGTGACCTCCAACACCGCTGACGGGCAGGCGATCCATCACGAAGCCGACGTGATCACGGCGCTGATTTGTGAGGCGGACGGCGGTCAGCCCCGAAACGTCTGCGACGCTCCGAGCGTGCGCGCGCTGATGGCAGCTCTCCATTGATCCCCGTCCTTTCCCTGGCCCTGGCCGACCGTTCGGCCCGGCTGATCGGTCTGAGCGCAGCGGTCGTCGCCTTTGCCCTGTTCGGAATCGCCGGGCAGATGGTCGCCTGGGCGGACGGTCGGCTCGCCCTTCTGGTCACGCCCGATCGGCTGGTGGTGTTCGTCGTCCTGGCGGCGTTGGCGGGACTGAATGGCACCCTGCAGGGGTATGCGATCCGCCTGCGCCTGGGCCGAGGAGGTCAGTCCGCTGGGGTTACCGGAATCATCCTGGCGTTTGTCGGAGCATCCTGCTGCACGCCCCTTCTCTGGCCGGCGGTGCTCTCGCTCCTGGGCGTGTCGGGGGTCGCGCTGCTGGGCATCAATGCCGCGTTGCACCGTTGGTTCTGGATCCTCGTCTCGCTCGCCGCGCTCGGGTTGCTCGCGAGCATCTGGCGAGCGGCCACGGCGATCGCGAGCCTGTGCTCGTTCCCGTCCCCGAGGCGGCAACCGGACAAGGAGGTGGCATCGTGACCTGCGCATGAACCCGGCACGCCGTGGCACGATCGAGATCATCGACACACTCGGGGAGGGTCTGAATGGACCAAACACGTTCTTTCCGACAATGGTTGGCCGTGTTCCGCGTGATCGCGGGCGCTACCTTCGTCTACATGGGGGTCAATCACGCGCTGGGTGGCTGGGCATCCGCTGCGGGCTTCACCCGGGGCATTACCGGATTCGCTAGCCACGATCCGCTGCACTGGTACACCACGTTTATGGTGCCAATTGTGCTCGGTCACCCGGGCTTTTTTGGGCCGCTGTTCACGTACGGCATGATCCTGACCGGACTGGGCATGATCTTCGGTCTGGTCCTGGTGCCGATACTCATCGCGGCCCTGTGGCTGAACGCCAACAACTTCCTGATGGGATTCGCCGGCGGCGGCGTCCA
>DATLRG010000250.1:0-13650 GCA_035534795.1 Chloroflexota bacterium | reverse complement strand
GGCTGGCTTGCCGAGGCACAGCCAAGGCTGTGCCTCGGCAAACCCGCCACACCCATCGGAAAATTGTTCTAATTGATCCGCTTGGCCATGCCGGTCCACTCGCGCTCGCGCAGGACGAACTTCTGGATCTTGCCGGTCGAGGTCTTCGGCAGGTCGCCGAACTCGACCGCCCGGGGACACTTGAAGTGCGCCAGCCGCTCGCGGCAGAAGGCGATGATCGCCTCGGCCGTGACCGATTGGTCCGACTTCGCCGTGACGAACGCCTTGGGCACCTCGCCCCACCGCGGATCGGGGATGGCGATCACCGCGACCTCCAGCACCGCCGGATGCCGGTCGATCACCTGCTCGATCTCGATCGTCGAGATGTTCTCACCGCCCGAGATGATGATGTCTTTTTTCCGATCGCGTAGCTCGACGTAGCCGTCCGGGTGCATGACCGCCAGGTCGCCGCTGTGGAACCAGCCGCCGCGAAAAGCCTCCGCCGTCGCCTCGGGCTGCGCGAAGTAGCCTTTCGTCACGTTGTTGCCGCGCATCACCACTTCGCCGAGTGTCTGGCCATCGGACGGCACGTCGTCGAGGCTCTCGTCCACGACCCGCACGACGTCCGAGACGATCAACGGCACGCCCTGCCGCGCCTTGAACCGCGCCTGCTCCTCGGGCGGCAGCGCGGCGTAGCCCGGCTGCTCTTCGCAGATCGTGTACGGCGCGTAGGTTTCGGTCAGGCCGTAAATGTGGACGACGGTCGCTCCCAGCGTGGCCATCTGGTGGATGATCGTCGGCGAGGGCGGCGCGCCGCCGGTCGCCACCGTCAGCTTGCGTTTGAGCTCCACCTGTCGGCTCGCCAGATGATTCACCAGCGCGACCAGGACCGTGGGTGCGGCACAGAAGTGGGACACGTTTTCGCGTGCGATCAGGTGCCAGATCAGCCCGGGATCGATCCGGCGCACGCAGAGGTGGGTGCCGGCGACCGCGGTGACTCCCCAGGGAAAGCCCCAGCCGTTGCAGTGGAACATCGGCAGCGTCCAGAGGTAGACCGAGTCGGCGCTCAGCCGCAGGTGCAGGCCGAGTCCCAGCGACTTGAGGTAGGCCCCCCGATGCGTGTACATGACGCCCTTGGGGCGCCCGGTCGTGCCGCTGGTGTAGTTGATCGAGATCGTGTCGTTCTCGCTCTCCAGCAGCCAATCCAGGCGATCGGGCCGGCCCAGCGCGAGGAACTCTTCGTAGGTCGGGCCAGGAATGGTCCGCGTCGGCACGGTATCGACGATGCTGACGATCTGCTCGAGCGCGCGCTGACGCGAGGGATCGATCAGGTGACCCAGTTCGGTGTCGACGAAAAGGAATTTGGCGCCGGAGTGTTCGAGGATGTAGGAGATGTCGCCAGTCGAGAGGCGGACGTTGATCGTGACCAGGATGCCGCCGGCGAGCGGCACGCCGAAATGGGCCTCGAGCATCGGCGGAATGTTCGGGCAGAGCACGGCAACCCGATCGCCCTTCCGCAACCCGGCCGCGCGGAGCGCCGACGCCAGCCGGTTGACGCGACCCGCGAACTCCCGATAGCTGTAGCGCCGCTCGCCGTAGACGACAGCCGTCTTCTCCGGGAACACGGCCCCACTGCGCTCGGCGAACCAGAGCGGCGTGAGCTGCTGGAGCCAGACCGGGTCCTCGTCGGCAGAAGCAATGGACTGAGCCGACGAACGCGACAGTTGCGCCATCTCGACCTCCTGGGGCAGTCTGGTGGGCTATCGTGATTTCAGGGTGAGACGCATGGGATTTACTGAGCAGATCCCGTACGTCTCGCCTTGCCATGCCCTTCGTACGCCCAGTATACCAACTACGTTAAGGACCGCAGCAGGTGGTCCTGTTACCTGCTTGCCAGCATACTCAGACACCGATATCCGCCACTGTTTCCGTCTAAATCAGGAGGCGGCCGTACCGTTGCCCTTCCGGATCGAGTACTCGCCCGATACCAGGAGCCATCTGAGAGCGTTGACCACGCGTCACCGAGTAATCGTGCTCGATGAGGTCGATCGTCAACTGACGCATGAACCAGTCACGGAAACGAGAAATCGAAAGCCATGCGGCCAAACCCGCTGGCTCCGTGGGAACTTAGGATTGGTACTCTACGAGTATACTTATGACGTGGAAGGGGATCCCGACCCCGTCGTCTACATCCGCGCCGTCGGGGTGAAGGTCGGTCATCGGGTTCGCACTGGGAAAGAGGTCATCCAATTATGAAGACCCTCGAAATGGCCCAAGCCACGGCGCCGCTCGCGGAGTACGCGCGGACTCTCAACAGTGAGGCGACGATTCTAACGGTTAATGGCCGACCGGTGGCGGCTCTCGTGCCAATCGCGAATGCCGATTGGGAGACCATCTCCCTGAGTGGGAATCCTGACTTCCTTGCTCTGATTGAGCACTCGCGCAAGCGGCAGAAGGAGGAAGGAGGGATCTCTCGCGAGGAGATGCGTCGGCGGCTGGCCGCGGCTCCTTCTTTACCGTGACCGGCGGTATCACGCGGCGCCGAAAGCCACGTCGTGCCATCCAATGAGCAATACGCAATGCGCAAAACGCAAAGCTGGTGTGCCCGGATGAGCGCCGTTTGTGTTTTGCGCTTGACACATCCGTACAGCGATCGGTACCGGTATGAGTTAGATGTCCTACCTTCGGCTGGCTGACGCGCAAATCTACTTCGACGAGCACGGCGCTGGCGTGCCGCTCGTTCTCGTCCACGGGTTCAACGCCTCCGGGCACACCTGGCGGGATGCTGTCGCGCCACTCGCCGCGCGGTACCGGGTGATCGTGCCCGACCTGCGTGGACACGGCCGCAGCACCGGCTCGCCCGAGACGATCCACCACCGCCAATTCGCCGCGGACCTCGTCGCCTTGCTCGACCACCTCGACGTCGACCGCGCGCACTTCGTCGGCCACAGCTCGGGTGGCATGTGTCTGCTCTTCGTCGGGACGCAGCACCAGGAGCGCGTCCGAACGCTCGCGCTGGTGAGCGCGACCTACACGTACGACGCGGTTGCGCAACGCCAGATGCATCGGCTGGCCGATACCCTGTCGGAAAACCCCGCGGCCGTGGCGGCCGCGCGCCGCCTGCACGGCCCGGTGCATGGCGACGATTACCTGAAGGTGCTCATGGAGGTGTTCCGCGGCTTCGCGGACGATCCGAGCGAGCTGCCGTTTGAGCCGGCGGACCTCCACGGCATCAGCCGGCCGGTCCTGCTGCTGCACGGCGACCGGGACGAGTTCTTCCCGGTGCGCGTGCCGATCGCACTATATCAGGCGATGCCCAACTCCGAGCTGTGCATCCTGCCGTCGACTGGCCATTACCCGCCGCGCGAGCTCCCGGACCTCGTGCTCAGCGTCCTGACCCAGTTCCTCGAGCGCCACGCCGATGCGTGAGTGCAGCACCAACAGCACCAACAATGGCCATTGACGGGCCAGAACGAATAAGCTATTCTCTCGCCAGGAGCACAGGGGGTTGGTAGCGGCTGGTGAAAGTGTTGAGAGAAAACCGCACGTTCGAGTGGGCTGTCGTCGAGTCTAGCTCCGACGACGACAGTCCACCTCGCACTGATGATTCCGTTAGGGACCACCGGGAGAGACGGCGAGGAACGGGATCCGATCGGGGAATCGCATCATCTTCTCAACCGGTCGTCCCGACAACTTCGGTGGACTCCGTTCAAATTGATTTTGGCGATGCGGCCACCATGTACCCGCGCTGGCCACCTCCTACCGTGATCGTATCGGATGGGCCGTACGGGTTAGCTCGGTTCCCCGGAGATCCTCCGACGCCTGATGGCCTTGCCGAGTGGTACGCGCCTCACATCGCCGCCTGGGCGCAATATTCACTCCCCGAAACGACATTGTGGTTCTGGGGAACAGAGGTTGGCTGGGCGATCGTGCATCCGGTGCTTGCTCTACACGGCTGGGAGTACCGAGAGCTTCACATCTGGGATAAGGGTATCGGGCACATCGCCGGGAACGTCAACAGTAAGACAATCCGCGGCTTTCCCGTGGTGACCGAAGTGTGCGCCCAATACGTCCGCGAAGTGCGTCTGCCCACAGTCGAGGGCCAATCCCTCCCGTTGCCCAAGTGGCTTCGTTACGAGTGGGTGCGGGCCGGTCTGTCTCTGAACAGGACGAACGAGGCGTGTGGGGTTAAGAACGCCGCGACGCGGAAGTACTTCACGCAGGACCACCTGTGGTACTTCCCTCCGCCGGAGATGATGGAGCGGCTCGCGGCGTATGCGAACCGCAACGGGATCCCCACCAGCTGGCCATATTTCTCGCTTGCTGGGAAAGAGATGGTCACAGCTCTGCAGTGGTCGCGCCTGCGAGCCAAGTGGAACCATTGTCACGGGATTACGAACGTTTGGGCCGAGCCTGCCGTGCGCGGGGCCGAGCGCCTGAAAGATGCGCAGGCAAAGTGTCTCCACGCGAATCAGAAACCATTGAAGCTGCTTGAGCGAATCATTCTCGCGTCGAGCGATCCGGGTGACGTGGTGTGGGAGCCATTCGGCGGGCTCTGTTCGGTCAGCGTCGGCGCCCTGCGCACCGGCCGTCGTTGCTATAGCGCCGAAATAAATGCCGACTTTTACCGAATGGCAACGGGACGTCTTGCAGCCGAAGGAGCGGTGCTTGTCCGAGTCGAAAGCGCATCACCAGGCTGACGAGATGGCCCGCCTGCCGCAGGACGATGAGGTTGGCAGAGAATCGCCGGCGCCGCCCGAGCGTCAGCCAATCCCCGCGGATTGGCGCCACCGAGAGCTGTATGCGTTGGTCAGGAACGCACTCTACGCTCTTCCCTCATTCTTTCGATCGCCCCTGGTCGTCAGCGGCGTGCTCGCGACTGACCTATTTACATTCAACTCGTCGCTCGCCGCCACAATCGAAACCCAGGTGGTCGACGCGCTGAATGAGCTTCGCCCGACCTGGGATCCGCGTCAGAATTACACACTCTACCGGTTCGTGCGCCAGTCGCAGAAGTTTCCTGACGTCATCCTGCGAACGTCGGCGCCCGACGTCAAGCCTGCCATCATTATGGGTATCGAGCTGAAGGGCTGGTATGTGCTGGCAAAGGAGGGCGAACCGAGCTTTCGGTACAAGGCGACGCCCGCGGTCTGCGCTCCGTGGGACCTCCTCGCCGTCTATCCCTGGGCGCTGTCCAACGTCATCTCCGGCTCCCCCCGCCTTTATGATCCCTACGTCGAGAGCGCCCGCTATGCGGCCGAGTATCGTAACTGGCACTGGCAGTATGCGAAGGGAGGAACCGGCGCCGGCATTGTCTTAAGCCCCGTCGACCACGTCTATCCTGCCAAGAGCGATCAGATCTCCGATGTAGCCCGTCGCGACGCCGGGCGTAACTTTGGCCGCTTTGCCCGGACGGGCATCATGGATCAGTACAAGGAGAATCTGTTCCGTGAGACGCTTGCGGGAATTCCCCTCGGCTCGTGGCTGAGGTTTTTCGCGCTCTTCCGGGACGACCAGACAGACGAGGAGATAACTCGCGCGATGGGGGATTTCGTGGGCGACGCGCACGGAACCGGAGACCAAACGACAGAGGCCCAACGAGCAAATAGGCGAACCAAGAAGAGCAGGTAGACCTGACCTGTCTCGACACCGACACGCCGGCAAGGCTGGAAGCCGATCGCCGTAGACGTCACCCGCTGCTCCTCTCAAAGCGTCCTCCTTAACAGTCACTACGGGATGCTGCGTAGATCTTGTCCCCAATGGATGGTGCGCGGATCATGAGGCTCTCAACTGGCGGCTGGACCTCGATAACCGCGTGAAAGATCCCGCGAGGGAAACAACAAAACTCGCCTGGTCCGATGGCCTGGTGTTCCCCTTCGACGTCCACGATCAGTGTCCCTCGAAGGACGACAAAGCATTCATCGCTGTCCGCGTGCGCGTGAAGGGCTGCGTCCGCCCACGGCTCGGTAGTGATGTTGTACCAGATCTGGAGCCGCTCCGACTTGAAGCCCACGTCGTCAGGAGGCGATCGACCGGACAAAAGTGTTGAATAGCTCGGAAGCTTCTGATGATGAAAGCGATCAGTCATCATTCTGAACCTTGCGTCGCGCGCGGCGCCTGTCCGGCCGCCGCCATCAGCCGCCGGAAGACGTCGTAGGGCTGCGCGCCGACGATCGCGTAGCCCTCGGCGACGAACGTCGGCACGGCGGTCACGCCGATCTCCCGCGCTTCCTGGTACTGCGCGACGACCCGGTCCCGGTAACGCCGGTCCGCGAGAGCGGCGCGCAAGTCCGCCGCGTCGAGGCCGAGCGCGGTCGCGATCTCGGCCAGCACGTCGGGCGCGCCGATGTTCCGATTCTGGACGAAGTAGGCGCGGAAGATCGCCCGATGGAAGGGATCCTCGGCGTCGTGCTCGCGTGCCCAGGCGGTCGCCTCGTGCGCCAGGTCTGAGTTATACCAGTGCGTGCGCTCGCAAAACTCGAGACCCGCGTCCCTGGCCATGCGCTCGAAGTTCGCCCGGGCCTGAGCCATTTTCTCGGGATCCCAGGGGACCGCCATCCCCTCGGGAGGAATGCCCGGGTGCAGCTCGAACGCGCACCACTCCACCGCGACATCGTACTCTTTGAGAAGCTGATCGACCCGTGCCTGGCCGATATAGCAGTACGGTCAGATATAATCCGACCAGATCTGGACCCGCATCGTACCCTTCACTCTCTCCCTCTAAGCACGGGTTCACGCGCCAGCTAGATTGTCAGCCAATCACGGCCTGCCCGCGCAACGTTCGGGATGCTGCATGCATGATGGAGAATCTTATTCTTCCGCCAGCAGCCTGGGGATACGCGGCCACGGGAAATCGTGGCCGGCCGCCAGCTCCAGCAGGACCGGGCCATCGGCCGCCAGGGCGCGATCCCAGGCAGCGCCCAGGTCGGCGGGGTCCTGCACCCGAATGCCGGTGGCGCCATGGGCCTCGGCGTACCGGGCGTAGTCGACGTCGCCGATGTTCGTGGCGTAGGTCGGGCCCCCGTTGCGCGTCTGCATGTTGTTGATCATGCCGATCTGTCCGTCGTGGTGGACGACCATGACCACCGGCAGGCCCCACTGGCAGAGCGTCACGAAGTCGCTCGACGCCATCAGGAACGAAGCGTCGCCGGCCAGGCTGATGACCTTTCGGCCCGGCCGAGCGAAGGCAGCGCCCAGCGCGGCTGGCAGGGCGTAGCCCATCGCGCCCCAGGTGCCGGCCTGCACGTGCGATTCCGGCGCGAAGACCGGCAATTGCAACGGCATCCAGAGCTTGACGTTGCTCACGTCGCTGACGACGACGTGGTCTGGAGTCATGCGCTCGGCCAGCGCCTGGATCGCCAGGCCAATGTGCCAGGGGCGGACCGCGGCGACGCGCTGCAGCTCGGCGGCGAGCGCTGCCTGGAGCGTGCGGTTCGAGCGAGCGCAGGCGGCGAGCGCGGCATCGCTGGCGTGCCGACGGCGCGCTCCCTCGGTCAGCGCGCGCAGCGTCGCCGCGAGCGAGGCCATCGACGGGATCGCCAGGTCGGCGCCGGCAGGCGGACCGTCGGCGGCCATCAGGCAGACGAAAGGCCCGCCACACTCACCCGGCAGCACCCGCGCCGCCTCGGTGCCCGGCCGCACGCCGACGCCAAGCACCAGGTCCGACTGGCGCAGGTAGGCGCGGACCTCCGGGTGGCTCCATTCGCCACGATACATTCCCAGATGCAGCGGATGACCCGTCGGCATCGCCGCGTGGCCGTCCCAGGTGTGGGCGACCGGCGCGCCGAGCGCTTCGGCCAGCCGCGGCAGCTCCGCGCTCACGGCCGGCCACCAGGCGCCCTTGCCGGCGACGATCGCGATCTGACGCGCGGCGTCGATCCGGGCGATCAGCCGATCGAGGTTGGCCGCCGGTGCGGCCGGTGGCACCGGCGCGGGCCGAATCTCCGGCGCCGCGATCGGGCCGCCGTCGAGCACGCTCCGCGCGAGCTCGACGTGGACCGGGCCCGGGCGCCCGGCCACCGCCAGCGCGAACGCGCGGGTCAGCGCGGCGGCGACGGCGCCCGGATCGGTCACGCGGACCGACCACTTGGTCGCCGGGGCAAACGCCTTTTCGAGGACGTCCGGGTCGTCGACACCGTGGAAGCTCTCCAGGTCGGCGCCCAGGGGCACGCCGCCGGAGATGTGGACGACCGGCGAGCCGGTCGCGTAGGCGCCGGCGACGCCCGAGAGCGAGTTCGTCGCGCCGGGGCCGGCCGTCACGGTGACGACGCCGGGTCGGCCGGTCAGTCGGCCGTACGCTTCGGCGGCGATCGCGGCGTTATTCTCGTGCTTGACCGTGACGTGGCGAATGGAGGGCGCGCCGGCCAGCGCGTCGTACAATCCTAGAACGTGCTCGCCGTTCAGGCCGAAGACGACGTCGACGCCGTTCGCCTCGAGCACCTCGACCGCGACCTGGCCCGGGCGCAGTTTTCGGCCGGTGCCGACTGATCGTTCCGCGACGCCCATTCTTCGAGTCTCCCTCGTTCAGCTTTAGAAAGGCTGACGAAATCTGTATTTGGCGGTGCTGCGCACCGCCAAATACAGATTTCGTCAGCAACTCTTATCTGTTGCCCGGTCCGCCGATGGTAGCTTACGTCGGGGGCCCGGTGGCTGTCAATCGAGAACGAGAATCCGACCGAACCGAGGCGCCAGGGGTATCCAACCGTGTGGTTTTCGCCGTGGCTTTCCTTTACACTCACCTCCATCATCCGGTCAACGGAGAAGTAAGGGGATGGTAGTGGACAACTTGGTCCCGGGGGCCATTTTTTCCACTGCCCTTCCCATCATGTCCCGATTGACGCATCACTGTAGCGCAGGGCGAAGGAGGGGTTGTTTTGCCATACGATGAGGCGGTGTGGCCGGGTACCGCGACGATCGACCCGTCGGGGACGGTGACGGCCGGCGCATTTGGGACCTGGACAATCACCTTTCGGGTTGGCCGCTCTGGGATCGACAATAGCGGCGGAATCGAAGTTTGCACGCGGATGATGTGCGACTGGGGAAATCCGCAAGTGGACCAACCGGCCGGCGAAGGCTACACCACGGTTCGCACGACCGGCGCGGCGAAGCCGCGGTTTCACTTCGATCCGCCAGCGCTCGGGTGAGTTGGGAAGATCCCGCCGCGGGGGCGGGAGGCGCCTACTGGGTGCGCGTGGTCCTGGCGAGCGGCGGCCGCGCCTGGTCGAGCCCGATCTTCGCGACGCTCGCGGGTACCTGACGGCCGTGCTCGATCCGGTTGGCGGGCGTCCCACGAAGCATCAAAAATCTCGGGGTCCGGTCAGACCGGGACGGTTCACCGCGCAGGCGCGGAGGGGGCACGGAGAACACAGAGTAGGCCTTCATGATTCCCTCTCCGTGTCCTCCGTGGGACCTCCGTGTCTCCGTGGTGAAGGTAACTCCGGCCTGCCCGCCCGAAGTTCGGGATGCTTCTATGGGGCGCTCGCCAACTCAGCCATCACGTCCAGCACACTAGCGGAAGACCCCTGGCAGGTAGACCTTGGCGCGTACGGTAAACGGAGTGGGCGTCGCGGTCGGCGTCGAGCCCGGCGGTGGGGTTGGCGTCGGGGAGACCTGCGGCGCGCCGCGGCTCCAGGAAGGAATCCGCGCGTTCGACACGAAGAGACCCTCCTGCGACCCGTCGATCTTCATCATCCACAGATCGTAGGGGTGGGAAACGCCCGGATCCAGCGGATCGCCCGTCGTGCGCTCGAAGACGACGTACTGTCCGTCGGACGAGATCGCGAACCCGCCCACGTACGCTCCGTCGAAGTGGGTGAGCTGGACCGGTTGGGAGCAGGGAATAATGCATCGGTAGAGATCGATGGCCGTGTCGGTTACGTCGGGCCGGTATGAGAACAGGAACCCGGAGCCATCCGGCAGGTACTCCAGAGCGGTGACTGCGCCATATTGGCCGGGGTCGAATACCGGCGTCCCCGCGTCCGTGCTGCCCTCCTTGACCTGCATGATGGCGCCGAAAGAACCCGGATACGCGAAGGCAACCGCGTCGTAGTACAGAATCTGGTCGGCCTGCGCCGCCGCCCAGCCCCGGTCCATCGCGCACATCGACGCCGATGCCCGAATGACGGAACTCGTCGTCGTACCGGGCGGGGCACTGGCCGGCCACTTCTCGCCGATGCATTCGGCACCCACGGGATCGTTGACTTCGGTGCCGTCGGTGCGCCAGACCGGGTAGAACGTGCCGTAGTTATCCCGGCCGGTGTTCGCGTAGACGTCGACGCTGGCCTGGTTGGTCGTGCCTGGCTGGAACTGCCCGCTGGAAAAGCCGACCCAGCGCGTGTTGCCGTCGATCACCACCGGAAACTGCGCGTGCCCCTGGAACACCGCGACGTTGTCGAAGTGGATGGTCTTGGACGTGCCCGCCGGGATGACCGTGTCCTGCGCCTGCGCGGCGCCGCCCACGTAGACGAACAACACGCTGTCGCTGAGATCGTGGTTCCTGACCGTCACGTCGACCGAGGCTTTCGGGAAGGTCCCGAGCTGGCTCGCATCGGGCGGGTTCGAGATCCGCCGCAGCCCGCTGCCGTCCGGAGCGATGCCGTGGATATCGTACTGGTAGATCGAGGCCGTTTGCTCCATATCGCTCACGAACGCCAATTCCGCCGAGTCGGGGCGCCAGCTCACCGAGTCCCCTCGAATAGTGGTGGGGGGCCCTGTTCTTGCGGCCCGGGCGACGGCACCCGCCCCGGCGTTCGATCGGATTTGGTGGCACCGTGTCCCGATTCGCCTCGACGCAGCGCACGAACGCTCTCTGGTTCGCCGCTCGGATCAACGTCTACGCACTCTCGCTGACCGCGCTCTGGACGCCGATCAACGCGGTGCTGATTCAGCAACGGGTCAGTCAGATCGTGCCAGACGCGATCCAGGGAAGCGCGGTTGGCCTGATCAGCCTGGTCGGCATCGGGCTCGCCGCGGTGATTCAGCCGGTCGCCGGGCGCATCAGCGACCTCGCTCCGCTGTCCGACCGGCGCCGCCCCTTCATCGTCGGGGGAACGATCCTCGACCTGTTGTTTCTCCTCTTGCTCTGGTGGGCGCCGGGCTTCGTCTGGCTGCTCGCCGCGTACGTGCTCCTCCAGGTTTCATCGAACTTCGCCCAGGCGGCGTTCCAGGCACTGATTCCGGATCTGGTGGCCCAGCCCGAACTCGGTCTCGCCTCCGGCGTGAAGAACGCCTTCGACGTCCTCGGCGGCATGCTCGGCTTGCTCGGGCTCGGGCTGCTCCTGGGGCTCGGAGAGGGGGCAGAGATCCTCTTCATCGCGCTGGCTCTCGGCCTGGGTGCGGCGCTCACCATCGCCTGGGTCCCGCCGGTTCCTCCTCTGCGAGCGACAGTGCGGGCAGAGAGCCTCGCGGGGCTGATCCAACGCAGCGTCGTCTTGAAGGCGTTCGCGCTCGACTTCCGGCGGTACCGCGCCTTTACCCTCGCCGTCGCCGTGCGCTTCTTTTTCTTGTTGGGCCTCTATCCGGTCGAACGGTTCTTCTTCTTTTTCCTGCAGGACCGTTTCGGAGTCGTCGGCGCCGCCCGGCAAACGTCATACTACGCGCTGGGCGCGCTCCTGGTCGGCGCGGTCGGGGGGCGGCCGTGGCGGGCGTGCTCTCGGACCGCATCGGGCGCGTGCTGCTGCTGAGGGTGAGCATCGGCATCACCGCGATCGGTCTGCTCGGTACCGCGTTCGCCCCGTCGCTGCTGATCCTGGCCGGAACGGGATCGCTGCTGGCGCTCGGCTCCGGGGCGTTCCAGGCGGTGAACTGGGCGCTTCTCAGCGATTACATCCCCGAGGGGCGCGGCGCCCAGTTCTACGGGCTGGCCAACATCGCGACCGCCGGGGCGAGCGCCCTGGCCGGGCTCTTCGGCCCGGTCGTGGACCTGGCCAATCTGCTCGTCCCGACCGGCGCCTACCTCATCGCCTTCGGCCTGGCCTCGCTGTTTACTCTCGCGAGCCTGGCGCTGACGCGGGGTGAGTGAACGTATCCACGGTCCAGTCCGGCTGCAACGCCGACGAATCACGGGATATAATGGGGACGTATGAGTGTGAAAAAGGCAACACCTACCGTCCACCACTGGACCGGGTCGCTGTGCACCGCTATCCCTCATTCACCAGGCTATCCCAACCAAGCGACCGAAGGAGAAAGAATGCCGCGCTTCTCGATTCTGCCGGCCGAAGAGGGCTTCTACGACTGGTTCGAAAAAGGGGCGGCCAACCTCGTCGAGGCGGCGCGCCTGCTCTGCGACCTTCTCCACGACTACACCAACGTTCAGGCCAAGGTCGCGCGCATCACCGAGCAGGAGCACCACGGCGACTTCATCGTTCACGAAATTTACGACATGCTCCACCGAACGTTCATTCCACCGCTCGACCGAGAGACGATCCAGCGCCTCGCCGCGGCGGTTGACGACGTCGTCGACAATATCGAGGCCGCGGCAGACCTGATGCTGCTGTACAAAGTCGAGCAGCCGACGCCCCAGGCCGCGCGTCTCGGCGAGATCATCCTCGCCTGCGCCGAGCAGATCGACGTGGCGATGCCGCTCCTGCGCACGAAGAAGACGATCCCGGAGGTACGGCGCCACACCATCGAGATCAACCGCCTGGAAAACGACGCCGACCAGGTGACGCGCTCCGGCATCGCCGCGTTGCTGGAGCACCCGAACGATCTGTTCAACCTGGTCCGCTGGAAGGAGATCTACGGCACGCTCGAAGACGCGACCGACCGCTGCGAAGACGTGGCCGACGGCCTGAACGTCGTCGTCCTGGAAACGGCGTAATGCCTGTGGCGGGAAGGGGTGCTGATTGAGCGCTGGACTCGCTGTCGTCTACTTCGTCGTCGTCCTCGGGCTAGTCTTCGAGTTTCTGAATGGGTTCCACGACTCGGCGAACGCTATCGCGACGGTCGTGGCGACGCGAGTCCTCAGTCCCCTCGCCGCCGTCATCATGGCGGGCGTGCTCAACCTGGCCGGGGCGCTCTCTGGCACCGCCGTCGCGGTGACGCTTGGCCAGGGCATCGTCAACCCGCACGCGGCAACCCAGACGACCGTTGCCGTCGCGCTCCTGGGCGCTGCGCTCTGGGACCTGATCACCTGGTACTACGGCCTCCCAACGTCCAGCTCGCACGCCCTGATCTTCAGCCTGATCGGCGCGGCGGTCGCCACGGGCGGCTTCTCCGCCGTGGTGATCGTCGGAACTCTGAAGACGATGGTCGGCATCGTCTACTCGCCGGTGGTCGGATTATTTTTCGGCGGCGCGCTCATGCTCGCCATCTACTGGCTCTTTCGTAGGTCGCGCCGGTCCGAGGTCAGCGGCCTCTTCGGCCGGCTGCAGCTCGTGTCGTCCGCGTACATGGCGTTCAGCCACGGTGGGAACGACGGTCAGAAGACGATGGGCGTGATCGCGCTCGCCCTCTTCACCTCCGGCCAGCTCGGCGGTCGGTTCTACGTCCCGCTCTGGGTGATGGTAGCCTGCGCGATGGCCATGGGGCTGGGGACGACCTTTGGCGGCTGGCGGATCATCAAGACCGTGGGGCACCGGCTGGTCAAGCTCACGCCGGTCAACGGCTTCGCGGCCGAAACGGCGGCCGGGACGGTGATCGAGATCGCGACGCGCCTGGGTATCCCGATCTCGA
>DATLRG010000249.1:0-2835 GCA_035534795.1 Chloroflexota bacterium | reverse complement strand
GCGGTGCTGAAAGGCTGCCCACTTCCGCCTGACCAGCTCCCTATGCCACCGGAGCAGGGTGGCGGGCTGGAACATGAGCCTGCCGGCCGGCAGATTTCTACCTAATGCGGCGAAGATGGCGCGATCGGTGGGGAAGAGGTCTGGTCGCTTGACGCGTCGCCGCAGCACCGCGACCTCGTGACGGAGGGCCAGGATCTCGGCGTCCTTCTCGCTCTGCCCCATGCTGGTGAGCGCGGCCAATCCGATCATCAGCCGGAGCAGTGAATAGAGGGACGCGAGGAGCACGAGCGGGCACAGTAAGCGGTTGGGCTTCCGGGCCGCAACCAGGAGAAGGTTGCCAGGCTATGCGATCAGGCGAAGATCGCCGCCACCGAGGATGAACTTTCTGCGCACCCCACGCGCCGGCACCCGATCCTGAAGCCAATTTGAAGATTTGGCCAGGCCAAGTTACACTCAGAATTCCGATTTCGTAGGCATCGGGTGTGGGATTCAAGGGGGAAAGCGCCATGCGAAGTACGTCGGTCTTATTCGCGACGGCTCTGACAGTGCTGCTGGCCGCGTCAGCGTCAGCATCGACAACCGGAGACGTAAACGTCACCAGCGGCAGTCCGCCCAGCCCCTTCTCGCAGAACAAGCAGAACGAGCCGGCGATGGCGATCGACGCCAACCACCCCAACATCGTCGTCGCGGGCTCGAACGACCAGATCGATGAGGAGGCGTGCAACGCCGGCAACGACACCAGCTGCCCATTCACCCCGGGCGTAGGCGTCTCCGGCTTCTACTACTCTTCTGACTCGGGCCACTCGTGGAAGCAGCCGACGTACAGCGGCTGGACCGCGCGGGGATGCCTTGGAGTGGTTGGCAACACCGATCCCGGCTGCGCTCCGGCTATTGGTCCGATCGGCACGCTTCCCGGGTACTTCGAGAGCGGTCTGGTCTCGGATGGCGACCCGGCGCTGGCCTTCGGCCCGGTGCCCGGCAGCAATGGTTCTTTCAGCTGGGCGAACGGCTCGCGCCTGTACTATGCGAACCTGACCTCGAACTTCCCAGGCAAGAGGACGTTCAAGGGATTCGAGGCGATCGGGGTCTCCCGCACCGATCACGTCGCGGCCGCCGCAAGCGGCGACCAGTCCGTCTGGAAACCGCCGGTGCTCGTCTCGCACCAGTCCTCCACCACGTTCTCCGACAAGGAGCAGGTGTGGGCTGACAACGCGTCATCGAGCCCATTCTTCGGCAACGTCTACATCTGCTGGGCGTCTTTCCTGGGCGAGGAAATCAGCCCCTTCGCCGTCCCGGCGCCGCTGCTCGTCGCCGTTTCGTCTGACGGCGGGTCCACCTGGACTCAGCATCTGGTCTCGCCTGCGGCCAACAACGGACAGCGCAACCCGATGGACGGCTGCACCGTGCGTACCGACAGCCACGGCAACGCCTACGTGTTCGGCGTCGGCACCAGCCAGTCCGCCGGGCACCAACCGTTCGAGATCATGACGGTGTCCCACAACGGTGGGGCCACGTGGTCTCCCCAGACACCGGTGGCGGGCCCCGTCAGCCAGCCCGGAATCATCGACCCGGTGCTCGGCCGTCCGACCATCGACGGCATCGCCGGCGCGCGCAGCGACCTGGCTCCCGGACCCAGCGTCGACATCGCCAACGGCGCCCCGACCGGAGCTGACGCGACCAACCGGATCGTGATGAGCTACGTCAGCGGCGAGATCGTGCAGCCGCACGTGTACTTCACGGAATCAGCGAATCAAGGCGCGACGTGGTCGACACCCAGGGCGATCGAAACAGCGGGTGACCGCGGCTACTACACGGCGCCCGCCATCTCACCTGACGGCACGAACGTGTACGTCGTCTACAACGCGTTCACCACTCCGTACCGCTACAACACCAACCAAGCGCGAGCGCTCGTCGGTGTCTTCCTTCAAGCTTCCGTCGGTACTTCGGGAACGGGGGCGTTCACAGAGATCCACCGAGGCGCTTCCGGCGATCCCCGCGCTAGCAGCCAGAACAACCTGGTGGGGGAGTTCCTGGGGGACTACGTCTACGCAGCCGCCACCCGAACCTATGGGACGGCGGTCTGGAACGACGTACGCAACGGGGCCGACTGCCCCGCCATCGACGTCTGGCGCATGTCACTGCGCAGCGGGTCCACCGCGCCGCCTCCTGCTCCCCAGCAAAACTGCGACCCGACTTTTGGGAACTCCGACATCTACAGCTTTACGACCGCTCACTAGTACGAAAGTCGATTTGTGAGGGGCGCCTGACGGCGCCCCTCACCCGCGACTAACTTGAGCGCGTAGGCGACGCGATCTGGTCTAGCCGGGCTCCGGCGTCAACCAGGTCGACGGCGCGGTTGACAAGCGCGACGAAGCTGCCTTTGCCGTCCTGGCGCACCCTGTGGGGTTCGGAAAGTCCATCAGGGGCCGGTCTTGTCGCGCGCGTCTTCTTTATAGGGAATGCGGGGAGCAACCTGCGCTTCGACCAGCCTGATGACATGAACCTAGGGTCTTCTCATGTAGTACTTCATGTAGTAATCCGAGGCTTTGAAACACCTCGAAACCGGTCCAATAAGACGCACGTTGTCGCGAATCGATCTCAAAACCCTCGAAAACGGTCTCGGTGGACGAGAGCGCCCAGATTTCGGGACCGTGAGGCCCCGGGTTCAAATCCCGGGCCCCCGACCATTTTGAGGGCTCATCGGATTCTGGCGGGGTCGGCCGTCTCACCGGACCACCATCGATGCCAGCACGCGCCAGTTCGGCCGGCCGGCGTAGAGCAGAGCTCGGATTCGGTAGTTGTCGAAGTTGCGGAAGCCAAAGCCGATTCGCTTGA
>DATLRG010000248.1:0-8126 GCA_035534795.1 Chloroflexota bacterium | reverse complement strand
CAGTGTATCATAAGCAATCTGCTTCAGGCGACGCGATAGGGTTCGAGGTTCTCGTAGTTCGGATCGGCGCCGATGCCCGGGAGGTCGGGCGGGCTGACGGTGCCGTCGTCGTTGAGGCGGAGGGTGTGGTGGTAGATCTTCCCCCACATCGGATCGACCGAGTCGCGGTAGAACTCCAGAATCAGCCCGTTCGCGATGGCGGCGACCAGGTGAACGTGGATGTCCTGCGAGCCGTGCGGCGCGACGTCCAGGTCGTGCGCCTGGGCGAGCGCGGCCACCTTCATGAACTCGGTGACGCCGCCTAAAACTTTCGCGTCGGCGTTCAGGATCGCGGCCGAGCCGTGGGCGATCAGGTCGCGGAATCCGTAGCGGGTGTACTCGTTCTCGCCGGTCGCGATGGGGATCGAGGTCTGAGCGGCGAGCCGGGCGTGGCCCTCGTAGTCGTCGGGAGCAACCGGCTCCTCGAACCAGAAGATATCGTACTCCTCAATGCGCTTCGCAAACTGAATCGCCTGATAGGAGCGGTAGGCGCAGTTGGCGTCGACCATCACGTCGACCTTCGGCCCGACCGCCTTTCGTACCGCCTTCACCCGCTCGACGTCCTCGGCGATCGAGACGGCGCCGACCTTCATCTTGATCGCGCGCGCGCCCAGCTCGACGTTCTCTTCCATCTCGCGGGCCAGCTCTTTCAGTCCCTTGCCTTCTTCGTAGTACCCACCGGCGATGTAGGTCGGAACTCGGTCGCGGTAGCCGCCGAGCAGCTTGTACAACGGAAGATTCGCCAGCTTCGCCCGAATGTCCCAGAGACCGATGTCGATCGCGCTGATCGCCCGGGTCGTCAGCCCGCGCCGGCCGATGAGCTTGGGAATCCACATCTTGTGCCACAGCCGCTCGACGTCGATCGGGTCCTCGCCGATGAGCTCCTTCGTCAGCGTCTGGATGGTCGCCCGTCCGATCGCGCCACCTCCGCCCAGGCCGGTGCCGGTGATGCCAGCATCGGTCTCGATCTTCACGAGATCGAGACCCGAATGGGTGTAGGTGTGCAGCCCGTTCGAGATTGGCTTGTGGCGCGGCCAGCGATACTCTTCCGTGGCGATCCCCGTGATTTTCATGCTGTCCTCCCTCTCAGCAATTCTCGAGAGGGTGTCTGAAAAGTGACAGTTGGTGGAAGCTTTGCAGAGCAAGTCTTCCACCAACTGTCACTTTCAGACACCCTCTGCCAGTCGCTATTGTAGCCCGTCGAGCGTTATGGAGGAGATCCAGGGTATAATCAGGGAAGCGAACGGCGATGACGCCGTTCCGAGAGGAGGACACCGGTGCCCTGCCTTTCAGTCCGACCAGCTTCGGTGGGCCTCATCCGTCGATTGATCCCTGGTGTCGTCGCGGCAGCCCTCGTTTTGAGCGCCGTACTACAGCTTCCGGCAACCGCCAAAGCGGCAGGCTGCCAGTTCACCCTCGGCTTCGCGATCCTGCACAACCTCATCCCGAGCATCGTCGGCGACGGTGTGACCGACGAGCACCATGGCGCTAACGGCGACGCTCTGCAGTCCACCACGCGTGGCTCACTCGTCTGGCGGAAGGCCGGCAAGCACCCCACGGTCAACGAGTTCGAGAGCGCTGAGAATGCCGAGCTCGCCCTCGCCGAGACCGATCTGCGAGCGCTGCTGCGGGCGACATTCAACGCCGACCGTAACGAGTGCGGACTGTGGAGACGGAGCGGCCCCTGTGGCATAATGGAACCCGGTGACCGCACCGACTGATCCAAGTGCAACCGTAGAGATCTGAGAAAGGAAGCCTCGCCATGGCAACAGCGTCCTTCGCGGCCCGTCAGTACGTCCACGATCCATCCTGGGGCCACTTGCCCCACGGTCTGGCCGACTGGGGCTACGTCCCGGCCGTCGCGGTCGACTCGCAGGACCGCATTTACGTCCACCAGCGCGCCCGGCCCGCGGTCGTCGTCTACAGTCGCACCGGCGGGATTCTCGCCACCTGGGGCGACCAGTTCGCCACCGGTGCCCACGGGCTGTACCTCCGCCAGGAAGTCGACGGCGAGTATCTCTACTTCAGCGACGTCGCGCGCCACTGCATCGTGAAGTGTACGCTGGACGGACGCGAGATCTGGACGCTGGGCGAACCGGGGCACGTGGGCGGCCGGGGCGAGCCCTTCAACCGGCCGACCAGCCTCGCCTTCACGCCCGATGGCGACTTTTACGTGTCGGATGGCTACGGCAACGCGCGCGTCCATCATTTCGACCCGGACCGCGCCCTGATCCGATCGTGGGGCGAGCCGGGCACCGGTCCCAGCCAGTTCAACATCGTTCACAACGTCTGGTTCGATACGCGCGGCGGCCGGCGTCGGGTCTGGATCTGCGACCGCGAGAACAACCGCCTGCAGATCTTTACGCCGGAGGGCGAGTTCGTCGAGGAGAAGACCGGCTTTCACCGCCCGAACAACGTCTGGGTCGACTCCGATGGCATCATGTACGTGACCGAGCTGGCGGCGGGCCTGGCGATTCTGGACGGGAGCGATCAGGTGGTGCAGCGAATCGGGGGCGGTGAAGACCGCGTACCCGGAAAGTTGCTCAAGCCGCACGGCATCTGGGGCGACTCCCGCGGCGCGCTCTACATCGGCGAAGTGGAGGAGGGCCACCGCATCCAGAAGTTCGCGCGATCTGCTTGATTCTGACTCCTTGATTTTGCCGTGGAGGGAATGTCGTGTATTTCAAGCAAATCCTCGACGAACGCTGTGGGTGTGCCTCGTACCTGATCGCATCGCGTCAGTCGCACGAGGCGGTGCTCGTCGACCCGTCGATCGTGACGGAGCAATACGACGCGCTCCTCAAGGAGCGCGACTTTGTCCTGCGCTACGTGATTGACACGCACGTCCACGCCGATCACATCTCCGGTGCGCGAAAGCTGGCTGCCAGGCACGGCGCGATGCTCTGCCTTCACGAGTCGGCGGCCGTCCGCTACCCGTTCCGCGGCCTGAAGGACGGCGAAGAGCTGGAGCTCGGACAACTACGCCTGCGGGTGCTCCACACGCCCGGCCATCGTCCGGAGCTGATCTCGATCCTGGTCGTCAATCCGCCCCGCAGCCCGGAGCCGTCGATGGTCCTGACCGGCGATTCGCTCCTGGTCGGCGACGTCGGACGGCCGGACTTCGGCGGCGGCGATGCCGCGCAGCAGTACGAGAGCCTCTCGCGCTTGCTGCGCCTGCCGGACTGGGTCGCGGTGTTCCCGGGCCACTTCGAGGGACCGTGCGGCAAGGGGATGTGCGGGCGGCCGAGCACGACGATCGGCTTTGAGCGGCTCTATAACCCGCTGGCGCGCCTGAATCGCGAGCCGTTCGTCGAAACGCTCTCCAGCAGCATCCCGGCCCGGCCGCTGAACATCACCGCCATCGAGGCGACGAACCGCGGCCTGGTCGATCTCCCCTGGGCGATGCTCACCACCGCCCAACCGGTGCAGGAGGTCGACGTCGACGCCCTGGACGCACGCCCGTCCCAGGCGGTCGTCCTGGACGTACGCGAGCCGGAGGAGTACGCCCACGGCCACGTCCCCGGCGCGATCAGCCTGCCCCAGGCGGACCTCGCGTCCCGTCTGTCCGAGGTGCCGCGGGGTCGCCCGGTGTTCGCCATTTGCCAGGGCGGCGTGCGCTCCCTGCGCGCGGCGCAGTTCCTCAAGCAGGTGGGCATCGACGACGTGGTGAGCGTGCGTGGCGGGACCGAGGGGTGGAAGCAAGCCGGCAAACCAGTCGAGTTTGGCGACACGTCGCTGGAAAAGCCGCGCATCGCCGAGTCCGAATGGACGCACGCGGGAGCGTTGAGCTACAGCATCTGAAGGGGCCGGGTGTCTCAAGGGTGTCAGTTTGGGGGCGGATGTGCTGCGCATATCCGCCCCCAAACTGACACCCTTGAGACACCCTCGAACCCCCCATTCTTACCCGCTGCAGCCGCGCCGCTCCACGACGGCCGCGCAGCTCGAGGCCGGCATGACCTCGACCGTTCCCGCCATGCCAAACGGCTTCATGTAGTCCTCGACCTGACCGCGGTTCTCGGACTCCGCGATCACGTAGAGCGTGTGCTGGCCGTCGATGACCGCTTCGCCGTGGAGGGTCACGCCGTGCTGCGCGGCGGTGCCCGCGCTGAGATGATTCAGCAGCATCTGTCCCATCTGGGGGTCCGTGGCCGGGCAGCGCTCGGCGGGGTGTTGGTGGCGAATCACAAATAGAGCCATGAAATATCCTCCGTCGGATCAGGACTATCGTTTGCCTGTCGGCTCATTATACACATTTTCGATCGACAATTATTATCTCACGCGAAGCTGCGCCATTGGAGGATGCGCTCCGAGAGATCAAGCTCAGCCAGATCGCCAGCAGGCGAAAGAAAAGCCAAAGTGGGAAGCGTAGGGTTGACGCGGCAATCCCTGCGCTTCCCACTTTGGCTTTTCTTTCGCCTGGATCGAGCCAAGAGTAGCCCTGACCTTGAGCGGACCAGCCGTCATGTTCCCTGCCGCCAGGCGGCGATCACCGCCTGGGTCAGCGCAGCGTCGCTGGCGGGACTGAAGGACGAGACGCCACCGCGAATCAGGCGGCCCATCGCGGCGATTTGCAACGCATAGACGTCGGTCGCCGGAACGATCTCCGTCCGGTCATCGTCCGGGTCGACGATCCGTACCCGGGTATCGCCGAAGGAAACGAACGCCGACGGCACCTCGATCCGTCCGCGTTCGCCGATGATCTCCATCACCTGCTGGTTGGTCGTCTCGAAGCTGCAGGTCAGGACCGCCAGCGCGCCCGAAGCGAATTCCAGGACGGCGGCGCTGTGGGTATCGACGCCCACGCCCTGCTGGTCCGAGGCGATGCCGCGCACCCGGGTCGGTTCGCCCAGGAACCAGCGCGCCAGGTTGATGCAGTAGCAACCGACGTCCTGGAGCGCACCACCGCCGAGCTCCGATGAGAGGCGAATGTTCTGCCGGTCGCGCAGGCGAAACGTCCAGGTCGCCCGCAATAAGCGCACCGGGCCGATTCTTCCTGAATCGAGTACCTCTTGCACCACCTTCCACTGGGGATGATGGCGGTACATGAAGGCTTCGACGAGGTGGATCCCGTGGCGCTCCGCGGCGGCGGCCATCGCCTCGCAATCTGCCACCGTCGGCGCGAGAGGCTTCTCGCAGAGGACGTTCTTGCCGGCTTCGGCGGCGCGTATCACCCAGGGCGCGTGCAGGCTATTCGGTAACGAGACGTACAGCACGTCCACGTCGCGGGCGGCGACGACGTCGTCGTAGGTACCGGCCCGTTCCGCGCCGTACTCGATGGCGGCGGCCTGGGCACGCTCGAGATCGCGGCTACCGACGATTGCCAGGGCATGCCCGGCGGCACGGATCCCGGGCACCGTGCGCCGATTGATCCGGGCGGTGCCCAGAATACCCCAGCGGAGACCTTCGGGCATAGTCTGATCCTTTCTGTTCTCTTCGTGAGAGGGTATCGATGGCAGCCGTCGAGAGCACGACCGCGCCACCGTCGAGCAACAGGATAATTCGCTAGCCCGCTGTCGTCAATTATCTCACGCGCCGCCGGTCGCATCCCCGGGGCATGACCTGCTCCTCGACGAAGGTGAGTGAAAAGCGACGGGTGATCAGGGATGCCCTGCGCGCGTCCTTCACCACCCGGCGCCTTTCCCTCACCCTCTATGATAGAATCCTCCCGTGGGTTTTCGGTCGGCGTTTTCAGCGTGGTGATGATGGGGGGTAGCGGATGATCCACGATGCCCGGTCCTGGCCGAACGAGCTTCTTCTGACTCCTGGCCGCGGGCGGACCTGATGGCGGAAAGTCAGCACGCGGAAGCATGGCGCGGCAAAATCGGGCAGATGAGCGACGACGAGGTCGCCGCCTTCGTCGCGGGCAAGCCGGTCTGTAAGCTGGGCTGCCTCGACGACGAAGGCTGGCCGTACGTCGTCCCCTGCTGGTTCGAGTCTGCCGACGACGGCTACTACATCATCCCGCGGGAGCGCTCGGCCTGGGCGCGCTATCTCCGCCGGGATGGCAGGGTCTTCCTCTGCATCGACGAAGCCGGTCCGCCGCAGCGCCGGCTCATGATCAAGGGAAGCGCGACCATCGTCGAAGAGCCCAACGTCGGCGGCAAGTGGGTCGAGATCGCCCGACGGATGTCGATCCGCTACCTCGGCGAGCACGGCCCCGACTACCTCGAGCCGACCATGGCCGAGCCACGCTGGCTGGTCTTCGTGACGCCTTTGCGGACGACGACCTGGCAGGGCGTCGGTTGGCACCAACGGTACAAGCACCACTGACATACTTTCGAGGATTGAAAGAGACCATGGACCGTTCGAATGCGCTACATCTCGTCGGACTGGACGGCATGCCCGAAGTCCGGCCAGGCGACGACGTGGCGACCCTGATCGTCGACGCCCTCCGGACCAGCGAGCTCGAGCTGCAGACCGGCGACGTGGCCGTCGTGACACACAAAGTGATCTCGAAGGCCGAGGGGCGGCTGGTCAGTCTCGAGGACGTCGAGCCCTCGGCGTTCGCGAAGCACCTGGCCGCTCTGACCAACCGCGACCCACGCCACTACGAGGTGATCCTGCGTGAGAGCACGCGCATCGTTCGGATGGACCGCGGCCTGATCATCGGCGAGACGCGCCACGGCTTCATCTGCGCCAACGCCGGCGTCGACGCGTCGAACGTAGACGGCGACGACGTCGTCTGCCTCCAGCCGCTCGACCCGGACGCCTCGGCGACACGGTTGCGAGAGGGCTTGCAGGCCCGCCTCGACGTGGACGTAGGGGTCATCATCACCGATTCGTTTGGCCGGACCTGGCGCAACGGCGCGGTGAACGTCGCGATTGGCCTCGCTGGCCTGGCGCCGTTTGCCGATTATCGAGGCCAGTACGATCCCAGCGGCTACGAGCTCCGTGCGAGCGTTCTGGCGGTCGCCGACGAGCTGGCATCGGCGGCGGAGCTGGTCATGGGTAAGCTGGCCCGTCGTCCGGTGGCGATCGTCCGCGGGTTCCACGCGGACGGCAAGCCGGGCTCGGCCCGCGATCTGGTGATGGACCCCTCGCGAGATCTGTTCCGGTAGGGGTTGAGAGGTACGAATGGCGACAATTGGCTACGCCGCGATGTGCGAGCAATTCCACCCGACTGACATTCTGCGCTACTGCAAGCAAGCCGAGGACGCCGGCTTCCGCTCGGCGATGGTTTCCGATCACTTCCATCCCTGGGTCCCATCGCAGGGGCAGAGCGCGTTCGTCTGGGCGCTGCTGGGCGCGCTGGGCGCGACCACCGGCCTGCGCTTCGGCACCGGCGTCACGCCGCCCGGATATCGCTACCATCCCGCCATCGTCGCACAGGCCGCCGCGACGCTCGAGGCGATGTACCCGGGACGGTTCTACCTCGGGGTCGGAGCCGGCGAGGCGCTGAACGAGCACATCGTCGGCAGCTACTGGCCGGAAGCGCCCGCGCGGCTCGACCGGCTGATGGAAGCGATCGAGATCATCCGCAAGCTGTTCAGCGGCAAAACGGTCAAGCACCACGGCGAGTTCTTCAATCTGGAGAACGCCCGCCTCTACACCATGCCCGCCGCGCCGCCGCCAATCTACGTGGCGACGTCGGGACCAGTGATGAGCGAGCGGACTGGCAAGTTCTGCGACGGCATCATCACCGTCGGCGCGGCCGATGAGAAGATCAAAGGCCTGATGGCCCGCTTTGAGAAGGGCGCGCGGGAGGCTGGGAAAGACCCGTCGAGAATGCCACGGATCATCCAACTCCACGTCTCCTGGGCCGAGACCCAGGAAGCCGCCGTCGAGCAGGCGGTGCGCGAGTGGCCGAACGGCGGCATGAACTTCCCCAAGCAGGACATCCGCTCGCCCGAAGACTTCGCAGCGATGGCGGCGCTGGTGCGCCCGGAGAACTTCGTCGGCCGCGTGTTCATGTCTCCCGACCTGGACGCCCACCGCGCTCACCTGCAGCACTTCATCGCCCAGGGCTTCACCGAGGTCTACGTCCACAACGTCGGGCGCAACCAGGCGGAGTTCATTGCCGCCTACAGCGCGTCCGTCCTGCCACAACTGCGCTGGCAATAATTGTCGAAGTGGCTTCGCCTGCGACG
>DATLRG010000247.1:0-8773 GCA_035534795.1 Chloroflexota bacterium | reverse complement strand
CCCAGTATAACTCTCCGGCCCGGGAATAGCACCGAGATATTTCGGCTAGTACCGCCCCATCTGAGCAACGCCCGTTACTTGACCGCGGTCCACGGCGGCGGGTAACCTTCATCGGACACCACTGACACCCGTGCGCGGGGTGAATGCTGGGAGCGCCAGCTTCTCGCTGGCACCGGTCTGGCCGTTCCGCCTGGAAGGCGGCGCTCCCAGTCGCTTCCCCTTCGCCGCGGACTTGTGTCCAAAGCTGGGCCTCGGGGGAGAGCGAGTCAGGGCGCGAGGGGTTCCCTCAGTTCCCGCCAGCTCTTCCCGCCGTCACCCGTCGCCCAGAGGCCCGGGCCTTCTCCGCTCAAGGCCCAGCCGACGCTGGGACTGGCGAAACTGACGTCGCTGAAGCTGTTGCTGCTGATCGTGGCCGGCTGCCAGGTTTGGCCAGCATCGGTTGAATGCAGCAGACTACCCCGGGGCGAGGCAATCCAGCCGTCCTGGTCGGTGGTGAAGAGCATGGGCCCGACGTAGCCGCCGGTTGGGATGCCCTGGTCCTTGCTTCCGGCCTGGCCCCAGGCGGCCGAGGCCGCCCGCTTCGTCCAACTCACGCCGCCGTCGGTCGTCTGGTAGACCTGTTTCTGCTGGGAGCCGGCGGCGGGCTGGCCGGCGGCGAGGAGCCAGCCGTCGCTCGGGGTGCGGAAGAAAAGGGTCTGGGCGAATCCCAGGTTCCCGGCGGGCTCGGGGAGGGTTCGCCAGGTCCGGCCGCCGTCGTGGGTGACCAAGAGGTGGGCGGCGCTGGCGCGGTCGTGAGACACCGCCAGCCAGCCGTCGGCCGCCGTCGGATGGGCGAAAGCAAGCGCCGGGCTCCTTTCCGGCAGCGTGACCTCGTGCCAGGTTTGGCCGCCGTCGGTCGTCGCCAGTAGGTGGCCGACGCAGCCGGTCGGCAGGTTTCCTCCGCAGCTCTGGCCGAGCAACCAGCCGGCAGTCGGCGAGGTGAACGCGACTGTTGGGTCGGTCAGCCTGGTCGTATACGCCTCGGTCCAGTGGGCGCCGCGATCGGTCGTCTGCAAGAGTACATTCGGACAGGAGAGATCCGGGCAGGTCGCACCTTTTTCGCCAATCGCCCAGCCTGCCTGGAAGCCAACGAATTGGATCTGACCAACCTGGACCTCGCCCCGATACGCCTCGTGCCAGATCTGACCACCATCGTTCGTGCCCTCGATCACACCCTGGCAGAGCGGTTGCGGCGGTGGCGCCGCGCCGGCGCGGCGCGGCGGCGTGAGTGGTTGTTGACAGCTCACGCCGGTCAGCCAACCATGTTGAGCATCGGTCAGCCAGAGGTGCGCGAAGCGCAGGCTAACTGTGGATCCGCTCTGATTCCCCGCCGAGCCGCGCTCTCTCACCGAAGTTGGCACTGGCTCGACCGGGCTGGGCGTCGTCACCACGGCGACCGTAGCCGTCGGAAACGCCACGGTCGCGCTGGGAACGATCGTCGGCGGCACGGTCGCCGTCGGGCCGATCGTTGGACCGGCGGACGGCGGCAGCGTCGCGGTCGGAACGGTCGTCCGGACCTCGGTCGCGCCTGACGTGGGAGCCGGGCGGCTCGCCGACACCGTGGGGTGCGCCGCGACGCTAGCCGCGCAGGCGGTCACGACGAACACGCAGGCGGTGGCAAATCCCAGCCACCTGAATCTACTGCATTGTTTGGCCACGTTCACTCCCCTATCCAGACCGGGCAATTGTGCTGGGGGAAGATCGTTTGGGGCCATCTGGACCACGAAGGCCACGAAACGACACGAAAAGGGCGCGAAACCGACCAGACGAGGGCATACTCATTTTCGTGTCTTTCGTGGGGTTTCGCGGTGCTCGTGATCCAGACGACCCGACCTCGCCCCGACTACTTATAGAACCCCTCGGTGGGCATTTTTGTTCCACGGCTTAACCGGAATTTGTTAAACTGGCCATGTAGCCATTGGCCCAGTCGCTCGTGCAATAGGAATGAGCGCCAGAAGCAGCGGAGCGCGGTTAACGACGTTGTCCGCGCTGGAGGAGACGAGAATGCGAACGCGATTCGCCTGCGCCGGTGCGATCCTTGCGTTGGGTCTCTTTCTCTTAGCGAGCGCGGCGCCGGCCGTCCTGGCGGCTGATCCTCTTGACTACAGCCTGCCGGGTGGCTCGGGCCACTTTTACGCCGAGGCAAATGGGGACGGGGGAAAGGGTGGAACGGGCTATACGATCACCAACGCCGACGGCATTCCCTTCTGGAATGCCTATCGGCAACTCGGTGGTCCCGCCACGGCGGGTTACCCGATCAGTCGTCGCTTCACCTGGCATGGCTTCACTGTCCAGGCGATGCAGAAGCTCGTCTTGCAATGGCGGCCGAATTCGCGGACGGTCGCGCTGATCAACGTGCTCGATCAATTGCACGCATTGGGGAAGGATAGCTGGCTCGCGAGCGCTCGTCAGACGCCGCCACCGTTTGCGACCACGGCGGATACCGGTCTGAGCTGGGATGCGGTACAGCGCCGGCACTGGGCGTTCCTCGACGCGAACCCGGCGATCAAAGCGCGCTACTGGGCAGATCCCGATCCACTCGCCCACTTTGGCTTGCCCACGAGCTACGCCGACGAAGGGAACAGCTTCGTCATCCGCACCCAGCGCACCGTCTTCCAATACTGGAACGAAGATGTCCCCGGTGCGGCGAAAGGTCAGGTCACAATCGCCAACGCCGGCGATCTGGCGAAAGAAGCGGGGCTCTTTCCGATAAGCGCGATCACCCCGGAACCCCCGCCCGATTCGGCCACGCTAGCGACGGTGACCCACGATTGGCGCAGTCCGGGTTACGTCGCCGCGGTCGGGGGACAATTGTACGATCCTCGCTGCGTGCCGCTGCGTTCGATCGGCACGAACGTTCCCAATCTGCCCTTCCACGCTGGACTGAGCGAAAACCTCGACTGGCTGAGCGCGCACCACCTGCGCTGGCTGCGGGTCTTCGCCACCGGTCACGCCCTGGGGCCGGATCTCGCACCGCGCGACGCCGCCAGCGCCAGCACCGCGCTCGCCGCCTTGTTGAATCAAGTCGACGCATTCAACGCCGCCCATGACCCGAGCGAGTCGATCTACGTCCTGGTGAGCCTCACCGACTACTATCCACCGGGCGTTCCCGGCGACCAGTACGCCTTCGATCACCCGGTCTTCCGGCTCAGTCCGGTCCTGCCGGCGCCGTGGTACCGCGCCGGAGTTCAGCGATTCGACTTCAATCAGGAACACAACCTCGGCACGATCCAGGACATGCCCAATTACGAAGTCAACTACAAGCCGTGGGTCGAGCAGATCGTCTCACGCTTTTCTCAGAGCCACGCTCTACTTGGCTGGCAGCTCGGCAACGAGCTGAAGGCCCGCGGCAGTCCGCGCAACGGCATCAGCAACGCCGAGGCCTACGCTTGGTATCTCGCCTTCACCCGCGATATCGTCGACACCATCCGGGCGCGCGATAAGAATCACCTGATCTTCCTCGGCGCCCAGTACGTTGCCGAGCTGACCGATTGGCCTTACCGAGTGAACGGTCAGCCCCAACCGACGAGCACCCCTCTGTACCATGACCTGGTCAACCGCATGCTCGCTGACTGTGGCCAGAGTTGCTGGAACGTGTGGAGCATTACCGCCTACGACTTCAACCCCTACCCTCTCGACGACGCGCGCGTGTTCAGTCAGGCCGGAATTCCGGTTGTCGCGACCGAGTATGGCTTTACTCGCGGCACGCCGGCCGAAATGCAGGCCCGCTTTGGAGGCGACCGCGCCGCCGCGGTAAGCGATGGCCTCGCCCGCCCCTGGGTCGACCTGGCCGGGCAGCTTCAGCCGCGCGAATGGAGCGTTGCCGAGGCGATCGCCCAGGCCCCCCTGGCCGGCATCGCACCGTGGGGCTCACCGGCGCCCGGTCCGACGGCTGCCCTCGACGCGGACAGCGTACGTGGCATCGCCGGCGCTCCGGACGAAGGAGCGCTCTGGCAAGCCTGGAGCGACGCGGCGGCGGCTCTGGAGAAAGCAAACCAGGCCGCCGGGCCAGCCGCCCAGTGTGCCGCGTACCAGTCCCCGCTCGGTTAGGCCAACCCAACGCACCTGGATCACGCACCGCGAGCCGGCACTGGATAACCTGCGCCTGAACGAGCAAGCCCGCACTGCAACGCCGTGCGCATCACCGGCAGCGATCCCGATCGACTGGAGATCGCCGCCAGCCACGCCGCCGAGGCCGAGCAGGCCCTACGGCTCAGCACCCTCCTCTTCTTATCGCTCACCCTGGTCCTTGCGCTTGAGCTGGGCAGCATTCTCTTCGATGAACTGCCGAATCTCTGGCGCCATGTCCAGGATCTTATCCCACTGCTCGACGTACAGAGTGATCGGGAAGCGGCCCAGGCCGTAGAGGCTGATCCCGCCCTTGTCAGAAACCTTCAGGTACGTGCCCCGGCGGGTCTTCGCCTTGAGGCTCTCGTTTTCGGCCCGCAGTCGTTCTAGCTCAGCCTGAAGCTCTTCTGGGGTAGGCATTCGCGCATTCTCCTACAAAGAAGTACCCAAGGATTATAGCGAGCTTTCGACGATCGCGTGGCCGGGGGAATCTCCGCCGCCGTTTCAACGACGGCGGCAGCGCAATGCGATTCCAGGTCTGGCCGCCACCTCCGTGGTAAACTTGGGCGAGCCGCCGACGGGACGCCACGGCTCGGTCAAAACGTCCGAATGCAGACAGGATGCTCGCGTGGAGAGTTCGCCGCGGATTCCCCCGGCCGCGCTCGTCGGGATGGAGGACTGGGACGCCAGCCTCGTCTGGTCGCTCGTACCCGAACGCCTGACCTGGCGCCTGACGGCTCCCAACGGCGAGATCCGCTATCTGAAACTTTACAGTTTCGCTCAGGAGATGAGCCTCGCCGCCGAGCGCGACCGGCTGGCCTGGGCGGCAACCCGACTGCCGGTGCCGCGGATGCTCGAATATGGCTTCGACGATCGGCACGAATGGCTCGTCACCGCCGGCCTGGAGGGTGTCAGCGCGATCGATCCCAACTGGCTGGCCGATCCGCCCCGCCTCGTCCCGCGGCTCGCCGAGGGATTACGCCGCCTGCACGCGCTCCCGATCGACGACTGTCCGTTCGATTACCGTCTGAGCATCGCCTTGCCGCTGGCTCGGCAGCGCCTGACCGCTGGACAGGTGGACCTCACGCGAGACGTCCACCGCGACCACGGGGAATTGACGATCGAGACGGCGCTGGCCACGCTAGACCGGCTTCGTCAGCAACGCGAAGATCCGGTCGTCTGCCACGGCGATTATTGCCTGCCGAATGTGCTGCTCAGCGAGGGCGCAGTAAGCGCCTATCTCGACCTTGGCAAGCTCGGCGTGGCCGACCGTTGGTGGGATCTGGCCATCGCGACCTGGAGCGTCACCTGGAACCTCGGTCCCGGCTGGGAAGACCTCTTCCTCGCAGCGTACGGCGTCCCGCGGGATCCCGAGCGGATCGCGTTTTACCGGCTGCTGTACGACCTGCTGCCGTGAGAGGTGAGGGCACTTACAAATCGCGCTCGACCAGCGCGTCGAGCACCGCTACCAGGCGGTCAAACACGTCCTCGCCGTCCACCCGCTTACCCAAACGCTGCGATTCGAGGCTCTGGGCGATCTGCCTGCGAATTTCCTCTTTGCGCAGATAGCATTCTTCCATCAGACGCAACGCCACCCGGACGACCTCTCGGCAAAAACCTGCTCGGCGGGTTCCAGCTTACCGCGCTCAGCGCTGGCGACGCCTCCCTGAATGGCGGCAATTGTCTCCAGATGATGCCGTCGGGATTTTGACGGCGGGGAGCGAGCGAATAATAACGTAGCGAACGCTGCTGCCTACTCGTAGGCGAGCACGTCCCGAATGGTCAGTCGCGATGCTGCGTGCGCTGGCAGGATACTCGCCAGGGTCGCGAGCACGACGACGAGCACCGGCCAGAGTCCGACGCCGAAGCGGGAAAGCACCTGGCGGCCCGGAGTCAGGAGTGCGTCAGGGTCCGATACCACCAGTCGCTGAACGCATCCCCGTCAATGTCGACCCCGACGCGAGTCGGCGTGCCGTCGCGCGCGATCACCGCTCGCAGGTCGCCGGCCGCGTTGAGCTCCGGCCGCAGTGGAATCGTCCCGAACCTGACGCCATCCCAGCCCAGGGCGACGGCACAGGCAAGCGGATCGTGGAGGAAGTTGATCGTGTCGTCGGGCAGGCCCGGGCAGGTCTGGCCGTAGGTCTCTTCATTGTGCTCGTCGCGAGCGAAGAATTCGGCCTGACGCGCCAGCAGTGCTGAGAGTGGCCCCGCCTGGCGCAGCCCCGGTAGATAGGCGCGGCGCAAGCCGGTCTGTGCCGTCAGCTCGAGCGGAGTCAGGGTCGGCGCGTGGGCCACGAGCAGGTGCCGTGCCGCCGCGACGTCCATCTGAACGTTGTAGTCGGTGTCGACGTCCCAGCGTGGAAAGCCGGCCGGGGCAGGGTGGACGTGGAAACCCATGAGATAGAGGGGCGCCGTCGCCAGGAGGCCGGGCCACGCACGGTCGAGCAGTGCCAGGTTCGTATACGGCCCGATACCCACCACGGTCGCGCCGCTCTCGATGCTCTGCGCGAGCAGGGCCAGCGCCTCCGCCAGGGAATTGGGCGAGGGCGCGATCGGCTCCGGCCAGTAGTCCGCCTCGTTCGGATACCCCGGTCGGTACCGGAAGCAGCCCCGCGAAACGTCGGCGCCCGCCGCCACCGAGACGTCCGCTCGTCCGGCCAGCGCGAGCGCATATTTGACGTAGCCGCAGCGCCGGCCCGCTTCGTCGGCGACCGTCGTGATGCCGGTGATCTCGACGTCCGGGTGCGCCAGCAGCAAGGCGAGCGCGCCCAGATCGTCGATGTCGCCCCCGAGATCGGTATCCAGGTGAATCTTCACAGTATTGGGCGTTGCCTCCCTTTTCCCCGGTGCGGGGATATCCCAAGTATAACGCCCGGTCCCGATCTGCTCGAATTAGAAGTATGAGGCACCACCCGAAGCGGTACCCGCTCGTGCGCGCTCGCGTACGGTTCACCAGAACGTCCGAGTGGAAGCTGGCACGGTTATTGCTATTACTTCTAGCTAAGGCTGATGGGTTGGGACCACCGACGGTATCACCATTCCCTCTGCACTGCGTGCCTGGAGAGGCGCCCGAACGATCTCTGCCGGTTCGCCAAGACCCGTGAGCGGGCGATAGCGCCGTATTTTCTCTTCCCTGACGCGGTACAAATTGGTATAGATTAAGGAGAAGTAAATATGCGATGGTTTCTCCGCGTAGGAGCGGCTCTGCTCCTAACGCTTGGTCTTGCCGCCACCACCTTCGCGGCAACTCCCGATGGCACGACAGCATCCACTGCAATTCCGTTGCCAGCTTCCTTGAGCGCGTCAGGAGTTCTTACCGGAAGCTCTCCCGGCTCATTCACCTACTACGCGTTTAACTATCCGGGCGATGGGGTCACCGGAACCGTTGCCTTGACCGTCAGTCCAAGTGACCCGAACACCACCAACGCGGTGGGAGTGCATCTTTATCAAGGGACCAACACGCTGCTCTCAATGAACGCGCTGGGTGCGGTCTCCGGAAGCAAGCTCGGCACGTTCGCGTCGCCGACGACAGGTCCGGTTCTCGTTCAGGTCTACAACTACCTGCCGGGCCAGGCTGCTTCCTACAACTTCGCGATTACCGGCCTGAACGGGCAGCCAGGGACAACCACCCCGTCGACGGGCGCGCCAGCCACGGGCAGCAATGGGAAGACAGCGGCAACCGCCATTCCACTGCCCTCGTCCCTGAGCGCGTCGGGAACGCTCCAGGGAACATCCGAAGGCTCTTTCGTGTTCTACACGTTTAACCATCCCGGTGGCAGCAGCCCCAGTGCGATCGCCCTGACCGTCAGCCCGTCTGATTCAAACACCACCAACGCCGTCGGCGTGAACTTGTATCAAAACGGTGTCAACCTTTTGTCGATGAATGCTCTGGGCGCCGCCGTTTCGGGGAGCAAAGTCGGATCATTCTCGCCGACGACCGCCGGTCCGATCTTGATCCAGGTCTACAACTATCTCCCGGGTCAGGCAGCGTCGTACAACTTCAGTATCACCGGCGTTACCCAGCCGGCCACGACGGGTACCACGTCGGCCTCCGGCTCTACCGCGGCCAGTACTGGAAAAACGGCCACGACCGCTCGTCCTTTACCCGCCAATTTGAGCGCCTCTGGGACGATCGTCGGGAGCACGAATGGAGACTTCACCTACTACACGTTTAACTATCCGGGCAATGGGGTCACCGGAACCGTTGCCTTGACCGTCAGTCCAAGTGACTCGAACACCACCAACGCGGTGGGAGTGCATCTTTATCAAGGAACCAACACGCTGCTCTCAATGAACGCGCTGGGTGCGGTCTCCGGAAGCAAGCTCGGCACGTTCGCGTCGCCGACGGCAGGCCCGGTTCTCGTTCAGGTGTACAACTACCTGCCAGGCCAGGCCGCCTCCTACAACTTCGCCATTACCGGCCTCACGCAGTAAAACGCGGCCGGTCCTCCATCAGCCTAGCGAGTGAACGCTCGCGTCAAGCGGCGAGGCGCGATCGCCGATCGCGCCTCAACTACCCATCTCTCTCCCTCAGGTCACTGTCCCGCCGCTGCCTTCAACTGGTCCCTGGCCGCTTGGATCTTCGTAAAATCGCCGTCGGCGGCCGAGCGGGCGGTGCCGAGGGCGTTGCGGAAGTTGTTCGCCGACGGGCTGTTGTCATTCGCCA
>DATLRG010000246.1:0-2331 GCA_035534795.1 Chloroflexota bacterium | reverse complement strand
AGCGCCCCGCGCGGGTCAGCCGGTCCTTCTGCAGCAGCTTGTGGCTCAACGCGAGAACGAGCGTCACCACGGACGCCGCGACCGGCCGGCGAACGCCATCCGGCGTAATCGTCAGCAGCACGTCGTGCCGGGTACACGCGTCCACGTCGACGCTATCGTAGCCAACGCCGAACCGCGCGACAACCGCCAGGCGGTCGGCGCCGTCGAGCGTCGCCGCGGTCACCCGGGGTGCCAGGACCAGCAGCGCATCATACCCTCGGACCTGCTCGGCGCTGAGCTCGCGGGTATCCGCGGCCAGGAACTCCCACTCAACGCCCGGCGCCCGATCCAGCAAGCCCAGACCGATGTCGCCGAAGCCCATCGTGCCGTCAGGTTTGAGGAAATCGCGGGTCAGGCCCACGCGGAACGATCCTCTCACGGCTAGCTCCGCACCGGAAATACTTTCAGCGCCGTTCCGCCGAAAATGTGGTCGCGCTCCTCGGCGCTCTTCGAGGCGAGCTGGGCCATCGTCAGTCGCAGGGCATTGGCGTATCCTTCGCGGCCGCTGACCGGCGGGTAGTCGCTGCCCCACATCATCCGTCGCGGTCCGAAGACCTCGTCCGCCTGCTCGAGCAGACGGGGTATCGGCGGCTCGAACGGGAACGGCTCGGCCACCGGCGACGCCCGCCGGCAGAACTCTCCCAAACCGTGGATCTTGATGTAGACGTTGGGGAAGCGCGCAAGATCGAAGGCCCGACGGCGCGCCTCGACCTTCGCCGCGTCGCCATCGGGATGATTGACCGCGGCGAGGTGCTCGAGGACGATCGGCAGGCCGGGGACGGCCTGGATCACCGTGCTGAATTCTTCCGAGATAAAGGCATCGGTGCTCCCACCACAGCTCACCGACAGGCCGAGCCGCGCTGCGGCGCGCCAGATCGCCAGCGGGTCCGCACCCGGCGAGCGGGTCGCGGGATTCAAGCGCACACCGCTCGCTCCGTCCGCGGCCAGGCGCTCGAGCGCCTGGACGGCGTCCGGTCTCGTGGCGTCCACGATCACCACCGACGCGAAGCGACCGGGAAACCGGCGGACGCATTCGGCCTGGTAGGCGTTGTTCGTCTGACCCATCATCTGAATCAGAATCGCCTGCTCGACACCATTGTGGTCCATCTGGTGCAGCAGGGTCTCGACCGGCTCATACCAGGACGGCGACACGTGGCAGTGGCTATCGACGATTGGCATCGTGAAGCTTCCTCTCTTTCCAGTCAGCTCGCTCTTTCCGGTCAGTTTGCGCCAACCGGTGGCAGGTCGAGTGCAGGCTCCGGCCAGTCACCCGCGGACGTCTGGCCGGCCCCATCAGCGCACAGGATAAACGACAGCGCCCCGATTGTCACGCCCGTCGTCAACACGAGACCAGGTTTACGCGAGGATTTCCATGCGCAGGCCGCGCTCGTCGCACGGGACCGGCTCGCCGGGCAGGACCGCCACCTGGCCGGTGCTGGCGCGGTGGGCAGTGACGAGACACGCGAGCGCGTCGACGAGGTCATCCGCGGCGACCGCCCTGGAACCCCAGCGCGCCGCGAGGCGAGCGCAATGGTCGCGGATGGCTGAAGCGTCGCACGACGGAAAGAACCGGCCCAGCAAACGAAGGCGCTCCAGGTGTCCGCCTCGCTCGCGTTTTGGCGGGAGCGAGCCCCCGGCCGCTCCCGCCAGTACTGAGAAGATGACCTCGGGATGCGCTTCACGAACCCGTCGTTGCAGCGCCGGGGTCAGCAGTCGATCGACGTCTCGGATCTTCGGAAGAATGTTGAAGAGCTGGATCGCGACCCGCTTCCCGCAGACCGCCGCGTTGATCCGGCACGCCTCCGCGTAGGTTGTCGCCCCGAGAGTCGCCCGGCACGGCGCCGGGAACACCGAGCTCTTGCGAGGTCCCGACAGACGCCGGCGCGCAGCCAGGTCGCAGGCGCGCGGGCCGCTCGACGGGAGGCCGATTGGCACGTCAATCGCGATCAGGGCGCGGCCGTCGCGGGCGTCGTCGAACGTCGTGTCGAGCGTGCTAACAATCGCGAGGTCCAAGCACGACAACGACGGATCGCTCCGCGCGATGACCCAGCCCGCGCGGCAGCCATCGATCCCAAGTAGCTGTAACGGTGCGCGCGGCAACAGGATTCGAGCATCCATTGTGCGTTCCTGGTGTAGGATTCGGCTGTACGGTAGCACAGACGCGCAGCCAGGTCGAGAGATTGGCATCGCCCACCGCGCCGTGGTATCCTTTGTGTACGGCATCCGAGCCGCGTCTCGGATCGGCCACGCGCCGAGGTGGCGGAACGGCAGACGCAGCGGACTTAAAATCCG
>DATLRG010000245.1:0-2488 GCA_035534795.1 Chloroflexota bacterium | reverse complement strand
CCCCGCCAGCCGCAGCCGCAGGTCGACGTCGGAGGCATCCAGGTGCAACGCCCGGTCGAGGGCGGTGACCGCCGCGTGGCTATCGCCGGCGCTCTCGTAGATCTGGGCCAGGTGCCGATAGGCGGCTCCCAGCCGGGCGCGCCGCTCCGCGACCTCATCGGCACGGCCGGCCGGGAGGGCCTTCTTCCACCGTCGGATCAGCTCTTCCCACCGTACACTGGCCGAGTGCCAGCGTTCCAGGTGCTCGTCGGCAAGGGCCAGGTTACGCAGGAGTCGATCGTTGGCGGGCTGATAGTCCAGCGCCGCCTCCCAGTGCTTCACGGCGGCCGCGAAATCACCACGGCGTGACGCCCGAGTCCCGGCCAGCTCGTTCACGTGCGCCAGGCACTGGCTGGTCACGTCGTGGCTGGGTTCGGCTGCCCACGCTTGCTGCCAGGCGAAGAGCGCCTCGTCGGCCCGTTCGTCGAGGAGCAGCTCCGTCGCCAGGCGACGACAGACGGTAGCAAAGAAGCCCCGCAGCCGGGCGTCGCCCGGAACGTCCTGTCCACGCAGCGTCGTCAGGGCGCCGTCCAGGTCTCCCGCGCTCAACCGCGCCGCGACGATCGCCAGCGCCGCGGCCGGTCGCACGTCGTCGCTCGAGGGCCGGCGACTGCGCCGCACCGTCGCCAGGGATGCCAGGGCCTCCGTCGCCTGGCCGGCCATCAGGTGCGCGAACCCGAGCGCCAGGACCGCCAGCGGTGAGGGTGAACGACCCGCGGCCAGCGTGGCGATCGCCGCGGACGGAGCGTTGCCGCGTAGATCCGCCAGCACGCGCAGCCGCACCGCTGTTTCGTCGCTCGTCGGCGACGCGGCGAGCAGATCGCGGGCTCGCGCGGTGCTTGCCGGATCGGCGAGGAGGACCAGCGCGAGCTGGCAACGGATGCGATCGTCGTCCGGGGCGAGGCGGTGCGCTTCCTCGCAAACGACGAGCGCGCGACGAAGCTGTCCCTGACGCAGGCAGGCCAGGCCAAGGTGAAAGTGGTAGACCGCGCGGTCCGGGGCGAGGGCGACGGCTTCCTGCAAGTCCTGCGCCCGCCGGGCTAGATCGATTGCACTCAGCGCGCGGCGGAAGAGCGCCTCGGCCAGTGCCCGGTCCACGCCCGGCGTGGCTCGAGTGCGTTTCGCCTGCTGCCAGGCACGGACGGCCGTGGTGTAGTCAGCGGACTGGAAGGCGGTGAGCCCCCGGCGTAGCTCCTCCTCGCGACTGGCCGCGCTCGGCGCCGGCATTATGCCGGGCGGCCTGCCGCGAGGACGCTCGTGCTTACGGTGGTTGTTCATCGTCGATGACGTATAGACCAAGAATGCAGTGGCCGCGCCTCATCGTCGGCGCTTCTTGCCCCCACGCACGGACGGGAAGGGCGGGATCGAAGAAAAAACGATGGTATCGCCTTCGGGCTCCTCACCCTCGACTGGTTCCGCGGAGGATGGACTGATCGACAACACCCAAATCACCGCGGCAGCAACGACCAGGACGATGACCGATGCCTCGAAGACAGACACCGCGAAAACGTGGGCGAGGACCGTGCCCAGAGCCAGGAAGACCGACGACAGGACGACGATCGCCAGCAGTCCGATCAAACCGAGCGCAAAGACACCACCGACGCGACGCCACATGGCATCTCCTCAAGGCCCGCGGGGCGCTTTTGAAGTTCCATTATACACCATCGTGAACGTGGACGGCATCGACAGCTGTTCAGAGTTTACAGCTCGACCCGCCGGACTTTCGGCGCCCGGTCGAAATCCGCGTCGAAAGTGGCGATCTCACGCAATTCAAGCTGCTCCATCAAGACCGCGTGGTAGGCATCGGCGAAGGGCAGATTGAGGTCGACGTAGAGAGCGAAAACCTTGCGAAACCGCCGTTTGCCGGGGAGGTTGATGCCGGGCAGCTCGATCAAAGGCAGCAGCATCGCAGCAATAGCAGCTTTCGGCTGGTGATAGCGGCGCTCCAGTGTGAAGACGGTCTCGAAGATCACCGTATCCGCTGTATGAACCTCCGCCTCACCACGCTCAATCCTGGCGAGGTAAGCGGTAGCCCTCGGGGAATGCTCGGGATGATCCTGAAGAAGATGTCGTAGGAGGACGTTCGTATCGAGAAATGCCGGCGCCACCTATCTCTCCATCCGCTCAACCGCCTCCTCGGCAATAGCATCCTCGGCGGCCGTGCGCAGCTCCTCTGCCGTGAGCGCAGGACGGTTGGTCTTTGCCGCTCCGGCGGTCCGCGCGACAACGCTCCCCGTTCGTTCGATCCGAACCCTGTCGTCCTCCACCAGGAAAGCGACCTTATCGTGAGGACCGACTCCCAGGATCCGCCGGACCTCAACCGGGATCGTCACCTGACCTTTCGTCGTGACCGAGGATAGTAGCTCTCGCATCGTCGTTCTTCCACACCTTCCTGCATTGCTGCCTCCTGCATAGTACCTGTATACCACAATCCTTACCTGCTAGCAAC
>DATLRG010000244.1:0-3788 GCA_035534795.1 Chloroflexota bacterium | reverse complement strand
GTCGTCGCCGTGATATCCAAGCCGATTCCAGACCTCCCGGGCGCGTTCCAGGTTCTCCGGGACGACGTCCCGCTGCTTCCCCCCTGAGAAGATCGGGGGAGCGTTCGGGTCGTCCAGGTCCATCGGGCGCCAGCGGTCGTTCGCGTAGGCCTGGCGCGTTTCTTCGCGGGTGAAGTCGGGCACCGGGTAGCTGTTGCCGTTGTCCAGCAGGCTCTTCCAGGCCAGGATGCCGATGACCGACATCGCCACCCCCCGATAGACGTTAAGGTAGGGCTGCTCGCCGCGGCGGATGGCCTCCGCGAAATAGTGGTTGGTGAAGAAATCACCTCCGCCGTGGCCGGCGCTCGCCGCCCCCGTCGCCCAGTCAGGGAACCGCGGGTAGTACAACTTCTCCGATGCCTGGCCGGGCCGCAGGTCCCACTCGTCGTGGACGATGCGCACGCTCCCCGGCCCCCTGTAGCCCGGACCGCGCCCGGTCTCCATCAGGCCCCACTCGCCGTGCAGGCGGTAGAAGATGCTGTGGCCAGGCAGACCGCCCTGGAGGAGCTTGAAGATGGCCCCATTATCCATCTGGGCGATGATCAGGCCCCCGACATCCTTCTGACGCCAGAGGCGTTTTCGGGTGCTATCTTCCGGCAAAGGAGACGTGAAGCCATTCACCCGCACCGGCATGGTATCGGTGATCGTCATCAACGGCGCCATCGCGTGGGTACAGTAGTAGGTGGTCGGAAGATTGTTCCGCCAATGGCGCAGACCCGGGGAGATGCCGGCGTGCCAGTCGAAACTACCCGGATGGTTGTACTCGCCCTCGGCGTACAGAACCCGCCCGATCTCGCCCGCCTGGTACAGTTGGGTCATCTCCTGGTTGAAGGCGGTGAAGGGATAGTTCTCCGCGAGCATGTAGATTTTGCCGGTCTGCTCGACCGTCCGGCACAGTTCGACGCCTTCGGCCAGGGTGCTACACGCGGCGCACTCGCTCATGACGTGCTTGCCCGCCCGGAGCGCCCTGATCGCGAAGGGCGCGTGCTCGTGGAAGTAGTTCGCCAGCACGACGGCGTCCAGATCGTGTTCGAGGAACCGATCAAAGTCAGTATAGGTGACGACTCCGTGCTTGCGACCAACCTCGGCGAGTCGCTCCTGCCAGGTATCGCAGATGGCCACCAACTGCATGCCGGCGCCTGGTGCCTGGCGCATGAAGGTCTCCCCTCGGCCAACTCCGACCACCCCCACGCGAATCGGTTTGCCGCTTGCCGCTGACATGAGGTTGTCTCCTCCTGGTTCGTTCAGTTCCCGTATAGTCTTTTGGCAGGGCGTCGACCTGCGCTCACGCGTGCTCGGCAACGCGCGCCGCGATTGCCTCGATCAGCATTTCCAGACACCCCGGCGCGAGGCTTGACGCCTCTTCCTGGTAAAGCCCCTTCCCGTAGCGGTTCCTGGGGAGAAGATACCCCGCGCCTTGACCCCCCGCCAGTGGCGAAACGAGAATCGTTCGCGCGGGGAAGCGCCGACGCAGCTCGATCTGGAGGACGTTATACGGCTCGGCCCCGGCGGCGACCCAGATCGCGTCGCCCACGCGGTAGACTGAGAAGGGAAAGGGAAAGGTCTCTGCGGACGGAAGCGACTCCAGACGACCCAACCAGCGTCGCGCTCGCTCTGCCCGCGCGCCGTAGTCCCGGGCCGCGACGACCTCGCCGCGTGAGTCAGCCTCGCGCTGCCGTCCCTCCCACTCCGCCAGCTCCGCTTCGAGCGCCGCCCGATCGGGCTTCGGCGTCAGCGCAAGGTCGACCGTGTAGGTGCCGCCCTCGAACCGTGCGGTCTCGTCCGACCGCGACGCATCGGGGGGCGCGTTTTCCCAGACTCCAATGGTCGCCCCCGAGATGACCGGTCCACGGTAGCGACAGTCGGTCAAGGGCGGCCCAAGGGACGTGAGGGCCGAGAGCGCGGCATAGCCGAGCTGTCGACCGTTCTGATCGGCGACCGCCGTGTCTCCGACGAAGCCGTGGCACGGTCCAAGGTCGCCGCACGCGCCCTGAGCGAAGACGCATGGCGCGTTCAGGCCCTGTTCGACGATCTCGCGCATTGCCCCGATGTAATCCGGGCTAAGCAGTGTGTTGTCCCAGGCGAGAGTCGTCGGATGGCAGGCGTAGTTGACGAGGGTTGCCAGGAGTCGCCCGGACGCGTCGGTCATGCGCGCCACCATGACGGTATCGTCGGCCACCGCGTCGGGGTTGAAGCCGCAGACGTGACCGCTGGTGGTATCGTCCCAATAATCACGGTTCGCTGCCAGATTGCAGCGCCCGGTCGCGTAACTGATCACGGCGGGCTGGAGTGATGCCGCGGCAGACCGTCCCGCCTCGGCGACCCTGGCGGTCAACTGCTGAATGTACCCGGGAATCAGGTCACCACCCGGTAAGGGGACCCGGTCGGGCTGAAAAAACCCGCCGGAATGGGTGTGTGAGTAGGTGACCACGACGTCGTGGGATGCGATCCCGTTGGTCTCGCTTAGGGCCTTCACCAGGTCATCGTGCCAATCGTGACTCAGGCCGACCAGATCGAGGTGAGCGCGTACCATGCCGCTCCCGCCCCGCTCGAGCGGAGCAAATACCATCACGTCGCCAACCTGCGGGCGGTGAACTCCGGTGGCCTGGTGGTGCCGGGCTGCTCCCCACATCCGGTGGTAGATTCCCACCGGGGGCGTGATGTCGACCCGAGCGATGCCGAAGCGCACGCGCGAGGTTGGGGTTGTCACGGTCGTCGTTCCCATTCGTCCTCCAGTAACCCTGTACAGTGCGTGTGTCTCAGCACGGTCCACGCTGAAGTACACGCCCCAGCTGTCCCGGCTCTCCCCGGCACCTGTGCCCCGAGGACGGGTGCGTCGGTCGGGGCGGCACGTCCATAGCGAGATTCTAGCTCTCGCCCGCCGCTCTGCCTACCCCCCTGACGAAACACGAGTGGTCACTCATCGTTTCTTCCGCCTGAGCTAGACTTTATCCCTTTGGCTCCACGGTTAGGCTCGTGGCGCGTTCGTGCATCGTCGGCCCCTCCGCAGGGCTGCTTGAGCAAATGGATAAAGTCTAGCTGAGCGGGTGGTCGGCAGGGCTGTCAGGGAAGAGATTCGCGGCGCAAATCTCTTCCCTGACAGCCTTGCCCACCACCCGCTCAAGGATTGAAGATCGTACCGGTGCGTCCAGGTGAAGGCGGCGACAGGTCCGCGGAGGTGCGCATGGGAATCTCCAGCCGGTCGAAGACCTGCGAACCAGGAAGCGTCAGGATGATCGAGCGCGCGGGGGTGACACGGGGCAGGCAGATCGTCAGCTCGCCATTATCGTAGGTCACGGTCGCGAGGTCAGGGCGAACGGCGTGTGGCAGCCGAATCCGACGGTACCAGTTGCCCAGATAGACCTCGTGGGTGACGCGCTGCTCGGCCGTTCCCTGCACCGGGCGATGGGTACTGATCGACACGTCCCGCTGAGTCGTTCGCACGTCGATCTGCTCGGGGGCGAAGCCGGGCAGGTGGCTGCACAGGAGGATGCGGTCTGGCGCAACCTCGACGTTCACCGGCAGTTGCCGCGCGCAGGCTGCCTCTCCCGGCCGCGGCGTCGGCTTCAGCCAGGACCCGTAGGGCGTTCGACTCCGGCGCATCGCCATGGCCTACCTCCGCTGTCGAAATGGTCAGTGGCACGACGAAATCTCCGCATTCGTCGTGCCACTGACCATTCAGACGACAGCACAGCCAGGGCGAGAACGACGCGGGTGAGCGTGAGGTGTGCAGCACCTCGCGCTCACCC
>DATLRG010000243.1:0-8783 GCA_035534795.1 Chloroflexota bacterium | reverse complement strand
CCGTCACCGTGCCACGACCCCGCTTCTCAAAAGAATTCTTGACCCACCGGTGAAGCCAGCACATGGAGCTAAAACTCGCGCCGTCCATCCTTGCCGCCGATTTTGGCCGGCTGACAGAACAGGTCCAGGAGATCCAGCGAGCGGGAGACGTGGACCGGATTCACGTCGACGTGATGGACGGTCTGTTTGTGCCGAACCTGAGCTTTGGCCCGATGATCGTCGAGGTCCTTCGCCGCGCCACTACACTACCACTCGACTTACACCTGATGATCGTCGAGCCACGCCGCTACTACGCAGCCTTCGCCGACAGCGGCGCCAACGCCCTGACCGTCCACGTCGAGGCGTGCCCGCACCTACACCGCGATATCGAGGAGATTCACCATCGCGGCTGCCGGGCCGGGGTGGCGCTCAACCCCGGAACGTCGCCGGTCCTGATCGACTCGGTCCTCGACGTGGCCGACATCGTTCTGGTCATGTCGGTGAATCCAGGGTTCGGCGGGCAACAGTTCATTCCGGAGAGCATCGGCAAGCTCCGTCGCGTGCGGCACCTGCTGGATTCAACCGGCTCCCACGCCGAGGTCGGCGTGGATGGCGGAATTGGCGTCGCCACCGCCGGCGAGGTCGTCCGAGCCGGCGCAAACGTGCTGATCGCCGGCTCCGCCGTGTTCCACCACCCGGAGGGAATCGCCGCGGCGCTGCGGGACCTGCGGAAAGCGGCCGGAAGAGTAGCGAATTGATGAGGACTGAGGACTGAGTGAAGGACGGCCTCGTCCTCACTCCGTCCTCAGTCCTCATCAACTCGTGACGTTACTTCGCCGTCGCGGCCTTGTGGTGGGTTCGCAGGCAGCGGGTGCAGACGGCCAATCGAACGGGCTCCCCGCTGATTAACAGTGTCGCGTGTTGGACGTTCGGCAGCCAGCGTCGCTTGGTGTGACGCTGAGAGTGGCTGACGCTGAAGCCATGAACCGGCTTCTTTCCACAAATATCGCACCGTGTCGCCAAAACTGGGCTCCTTCTTGGGTCGTATCTCAGTGGCGGATAGCTTGTTTCTACTTTAGAATACGGGTACCGGTCGCGGTGGTCCGGCGCAGTTTTCTGACTGAAACGCACAACCTGCCAGGGTGAACGAAGCGCTCATCGACGCGGAGCGTTGCGATCGGTGGTGGACGATGTACGTTTCGACCGTAAGCTGTCCGACGGCTAGTCGCCGGTAATCATAGCATTGGATCACTCGTTTTGACAAGAAAGTGGCTTCGGCTGACGGGCCGCTCGAGGTACCCCCGGTGACGAGCGGCCAACCCCGGGCAATCGACCGCTGCGACGGGACTCGCCTCCTCGCGGTCGTCGTGGATGCAACCGAGCTGCTCGCGCGCCGGGGCAACCTGATCGATGCGCTGAACGTCTTCCCGGTCCCCGATGGCGATACCGGGACCAATCTGGTCTTGACGATGCGCGCGGCGGTTCGGGCCGCCCGGGCATCGGGAACGACCGGGATCGGCGCGACCGCTGCCGCGCTCGCCCGCGGGGCCCTGCTCGGGGCGCACGGCAACTCCGGCGTGATCGTCTCTCAGTACCTGCGTGGCTTCGCCCGCGCGTTGACGGGACACGACGATGCCGACGCGCTGGCGTTCGCGCGGGCCCTCGACGAGGCGTCAGCCACGGCCCATGCCGCGGTCGACCGGCCAGTCGAGGGCACGATGCTGACGCTCGCGCGCGAGGTCGCCCGCGCCGCGATGGATTCTGCCCGGGCAGACCGGTCGGTCGACTCGCTGCTGGCAGCCGTTGCCGACGAGGCCAGGGCCGCGGTCGAGCGTACGCGCGACTCGCTGCCGGTCCTCCGTCAGGCCGGCGTCGTGGATGCCGGTGCGCTGGGACTGGCGACACTGCTCGAGGGAATGTCGCTGTCTCTTCGCGGCGAGCCGTTGCCGAGCGAGCCAGCGCAGCTACCCGCGCAGCCGGCGGCGTTGGGCGTTCCGGCGGACGTCTACAGTTACTGCACGGAGTTCGTGATCAATGGCGTCGGGCTGGACCCGAGCGCGATCCGAGGAGAGATGAGGCAACTGGGCGACTCGGTGCTCGCGGTCGGCGACGCCCAGCTCGTGCGCGTCCACCTGCATACCTTCCAGCCGACGCGGGCGATCGATTACGGCTCGTCGCTCGGCGTCGTCGGCCAGATCAAGGTCGACGACATGCAGGTGCAGAATCGGCGCCTGCGCACCTGCGGTCACGCCGTACCAGAGGCGACACGCTGCGCGTTGCTGGTGATCGCGGACGGCGAGGGTTTCGCCGAGCTGTTCCGAAGTCTCGGCGCCGCCATCGTCACCGGCGACGCCACGCTGCTCGATCAACTCCAACGGGCAGTTCGGGAGACGGGCGCGCCGGAGTACGTCGTCCTCGCGGACGAGGCCGGCCTGGCGAGCCACGCCCGGGAGACCCTGGCGACCGCTGGCTGGCTCGCGGGGTCAGGCAGACTGCTGTCGACGAGGGATCCGGCCCAATGCGTGGCCGCGGCCCTCGCGTTCCAATCGGAGCATACCGCCGACGAGAATCTCCGGGCGATGGAGCGAGCTCCGCGGGGAATCCGCACTGCTCGGATCGTCACCCCCGCCCAGGCGGCGTTGCTCAGGTCGACGGCGAACCAGGGCCGCTTCGTCGGGTTGGTCGACGATCGGATCGAGGTGACTGGCGATGACCTCGTCCGCGTGGCGGTCGCGCTGCTGACTCGCCTGGGCGCGGACTCGAGCGAAGTGATCACCGTGTACCTCGGTCGGGCCATCTCGGCCGACGAGGCGAGCTCGGTCGCGTCGGGCTTGCGCGCGCGATTTCCTGGTCAGCAGGTGGAGATCATCGACGGCGGTCAATCCCACGGCCTGCTGTACCTGGCGTGCGAGTAGGCAATGATGCGACCGGTCCGGATTGTCACCGATAGCACCTGCGACCTTCCGCGCGCGGTGTGTGAAGAGTTGCACATCGTCGTCGTTCCGCTCAACGTATACTTTGGGAAGAGAGTGTACCGCGATGGCGTCGATCTCAGCGCGGAGCAGTTCTTCCAACTGCTCGCTCAAAGCCCGGAGGTGCCGAAGACCTCGCAGCCAGCCTCGGGGTTGTTCGAGGACGCCTACAGTCAGCTGGCTTCCGAAGGAAGCGCGATTGTCTCGATTCATCTGTCCGCCAAGCTGAGCGGAACGGTGCGGTCGGCGTCCGTGGCGAGAGATGCGCTGCGCAGCCGGTGTTCGGTCGAGGTGATCGATTCCGGGTCGGCTAGTCTGGGCCTCGGCTTCATCGTGATGGCGGCGGCCGAGCTGGCGCGCGATGGTGCCAACCAGTGGGAGATCGCCTCGCACGTGCGCCGCCTCTCCCCGAACGTCCACGTGTACTGCTTTGTCGATACGCTGGAATACCTGCAGCGCGGTGGGCGGATCGGACGGGCGTCCGCGTTCCTGGGAACCTTGCTGAACATTCGCCCGGTGCTCAAGCTCGAAGACGGGGAAGTACAGCCAGTGGAAAAGGTCCGCACCCGTTCGAAGGCGCTCGATTCGCTCATGGAATTCGTCGAGCTGTTCCCCAGGATCGAACGACTGGGCCTCCTGCACAGCGATTCACTCGCCGACGTCGAAATGCTCTTGCGGCGGCTAGAGCCGCTTTACCCGCGCGAGCAAATCATGGTGGCACACTATGGCCCGACCATCGGAGCACACGCCGGTCCCGGCGGCATCGGCGTGGTGGTCTCCGAGGGCGTGACGGTCTAACGCCACGATGCGATCGCCGACCGGCTCCCACGGAGAGACCAGGTCCGACGGCCCGGAGTCGCTAGCGCTGCTGCGACGCGTCCTCGAACACGAGGCGCACGGCGGCTACGCCGACCGCGCCGTCGTGGGCGGCCTCGGCGGATTTCTCGCGACCTGGCTGGCGCGTTGGCCCGCCAATCAGCGCGAGCGCGCCAAGGGCTTCGTCGCGCCGCTGAGCGGCTACGACGGCCAGCCACCGGCCGAGCGGCGGCTCGCCGTCGAGGCAGTGCTGCACGGCATCGACGACGCGGAGAGCGTGGATCGAGGGCTGGGGGTCCGGGACCGGGGCGGGGAAGTAAGGCCGGCGCGCGAGGGGCCGCGGCTGCCCCCAGCCGGTCCCCCGGCGCGGAAGACGGTGGACGAGGGGGAACGGCCACGCGCCTCGTCCAAAGTCCCCCGCGCCGGGGGACCGGCCGGGGGTAACTCGGGCAGCCGGCCAGCGACGACCGACCCCGCCGGTCCATCCTCCGAGACGGTGGGGGACCTGGGCACCGCCCGCCACACGCATCCCGATGACCCGCTCGCCGAGCCGGTGACCACTCTGCGCGGCGTCGGGACGGCCAACGCCGAGCGACTGCACAAGCTGGGCGTTGCAACGATCCACGACCTCCTCTACCACTTTCCCCGCCACCACCTGGATTACCGGTCGGCGAAGCTGATCCGCGATCTCTCTTTCGAGGGATTCGAGACGATCCTCGCCAGCGTCTGGAAGGTGAAGGTCGAGCCGAAGCCAGGCGGACTGTTGGTGATCCGTGTGACGCTCGCGGACGAGAGCGGCACGGCCGACGTCGTCTGGATCCGACGCAAGGATTACTTTTCCCAGGAGCTGACGACCGGCCGCACGATCGTCCTGAGCGGCGAGTGCCGGATCGTCGGCGGCCGGCCGGTCTTCAAGGACCCGGAGTGGGAGCACTACTCGGGCGAAGATACTGTCCACACCGCGCGACTGGTGCCGGTCTACCCGCTCGTCGAAGGACTGAATGGTCGCTTCATGCGCCGCATCGTCAAGCAGGCGGTTGATCGCTACGCCAGCCTCCTCCCGGACCCGCTGCCAGTGCAGCTCCGGACCGAACAGCATCTCATGGACTTGCCGCAGGCGATCGCCCAGGCGCACTATCCCGACAGCGACGACCTGAAGGCCTCCGGGCAGCGGCGCCTGGCGTTCGACGAGCTGCTCGTCCTGCAGATCGGCGTCCTGCGGCGGCGGCGGTTCTGGGACTCGGATCAGCCGGCCCCGGCGCTCGACCAGGGAGACGAGCGGCTCCAGGCATTTCTCGGGGCGCTGCCGTTTCGCTTGACGGACGCCCAGGAGCGGTCCCTCGCGGCGGTGCGCGAGCGGATCCGCGAGAATCGCCCGATGAGCTTGCTGCTGGAAGGCGACGTCGGCTCGGGCAAGACGGTCGTCGCGGCGGCGGCGATGATCCAGACGACCGCGACCGGCTACCAGGCCGCGATCATGGCGCCAACCGAGCTGCTGGCCGAGCAGCACTTCCAGACCTTGCAGAAGTTGTTTGCCGGGCTCGGCGACAACGCGCCACGGGTCACGCTCCTCACCGGATCGGTCAAGAGCGCCGAACGCCGCCAACGCTACGCCGCGATCAAAGAGCAGCAGGTGGACGTCGTCGTAGGGACCCAGGCACTGGTCCAGGAGGGCCTCGAGTTTGCCCGGCTCGGCCTGGTCGTGGTCGACGAGCAGCACCGCTTCGGGGTATCTCAGCGTAGCATCCTGCGCCAAAAAGGGTATAATCCCCATGTCCTGGTGATGACGGCGACGCCGATTCCGCGGACCCTCGCGCTAACGCTGTACGGCGATCTCGACCTGGCAGTCATCGACGTCCTGCCACCAGGGCGCCAGGTGGTCAAGACTCGCCATTTGCGTCCAACCGATCGGCCAAAGGCATACGAATTTCTCCGCCGCGAAGTCCGGGCCGAGCACCAGGCATTCGTGATCTGCCCGCTGGTCGAGGAGTCCGAGCGCACCGAAGCTCGGGCGGCGACGGCGGAGTACGAGCGGTTGCGGATCGAGGTATTCCCGGACTTGCGGCTGGGTCTGCTGCACGGACGGCTGAAGCCAGGCGAGAAGGACGCGGTGATGCGCCAATTTCAGCGACGTGAGCTCGACGTGCTGGTGTCGACCGCGGTGGTCGAAGTGGGTATTGACGTTCCGAACGCCACGGTGATGCTGATCGAAGGTGCAAATCACTTTGGACTCGCCCAACTACACCAGTTCCGAGGACGCGTGGGCCGCGGCGAGGCTCAAGCGTACTGCCTGCTGATCTCGGACACGCCCGGCGAGGCGAGCCTGGAACGCCTGAACGTGATGGAGCGCACCCACGATGGATTTGACCTGGCCGAGGAAGACCTTCGGCTGCGGGGACCGGGTGAGTTTTTCGGCACGCGCCAGAGCGGGCTGCCTGATTTCAAGGTCGCACGCTGGAGCGACGTCGCGGTGCTCGGGCAAGCGCGGTCGGCGGCCGACCGGCTCGCCCGCGAGGACCCCGACCTCACGGCCCCCGAGCACCGGCTGCTCCGCCAACTGGTCGAGCGGTTCTGGCAGGGCCACCTCGACCTGAACTGACCATGAGAGTCATCGCGGGAACGGCGCGAGGTCGCCCTCTGACGGGACCGGCCGGTCCACGGACTCGTCCGACGTCGGACAAAGTCAAAGGCGCGCTCTTTTCGATCCTGGAAACGTTGTTGGCGGCCGAGCGCCCCGGGGAAGCGCCCGCGAGCGCTGAACCCGGCACTCCAGAACTCTGGGAGGGGCTGACGGTCGTGGACCTGTACGCCGGAACCGGCGCCCTGGGGATCGAGGCGCTCTCGCGCGGCGCGGCGTGGTGCGATTTCGTCGAGGCCAACGCCGCCGCCCGACGGATCATCGAGCGAAATCTGCGGGCCACCGGCCTCGACGACCGGGCCCGGGTCGTCGGCCTTGACGTGGAAAAGGTGGTGCGTCGAACGGCACACGCGGCGCTCCACGCGCCGTATGACCTGACCTTGATGGACCCACCATATGATGACCTGACTGTATCGGCGGTCATCGGCGACCTTGCCCGGAGCGCCCTGCTCGTGCCGCGGGCGCTGGTCGCGGTCGAACACTCGCGGCGGCTGGCGCTCTCGGACGAGTACGACGGGCTGGGTGTGACCCGCGAGCGGCGCTACGGCGATACCGTGCTGTCGATCTATCGCGACACGGCCGCGAACGATTCAGGAGTGACAACTGATGGCCACGACGGCGATCTATCCCGGCACGTTTGACCCGATCACCATGGGGCACATCGACATCGCGCGACGTGCCGCGAAGATCTTCGACCGGGTCATCCTGGCAGTGTATGATACCCCGGCGAAGACCCTCGTCTTCAGCACGCCCGAACGCGTGGGCATGGCCGAGCGGGCGCTGCACGATGTGCCGAATCTCGGGGTGCAGACGTTCAATGGTCTGCTCGTCGACTTCGCTCGACAGGTCCGCGCCGGAGTCATCGTCCGCGGGCTGCGGGCAGTTTCTGACTACGAAATCGAGACGCAGATGGCGCTCATGAACCGTAAAATGGCACCGGAGGTCGAGGAGGTCTTCCTCGTCGCCAGCCTGCACTACAGCTTCCTGAGTGCCAGCCTGATCAAGGAAATCGTCAAGCTCGGAGGGCCGTCCGAAGGACTGGTACCGGACTTCGTCGCGGACGCGCTCCGGCAGAAGTTTGCCAAGCAGGGTGAAGCAGCGTCGGTTCCCCGTTGGCTGACGGGCTGACAAGCAAGGGGGTGAGATCATCGACGTTCTACAGTTGATCGACCGCTTGGAGCAACTGGTGAGCTCGGGGACGCGCTTGCCGCTGTCGTCGCGCACGCTCGTCGACGAACAGGAGTTTCTTGATATCATCGATCAGCTTCGGGTGACGGTTCCCGAAGAGATCAAGCAAGCACGGAAGGTGAGCCAGGAAAAGGATCGAGTCATTCTTCAGGCGGAGGCAGAAGCCGACAAAATCATCAACACGGCCCGCGAGCGAGCGACGATGATGCTGCAAGAAAACGAGCTGGTCCGACAAGCGCAGGAGGAAGCGCGGCAGTTGATCGAGGCCACGCAGCAAGAGGCCGAAGAGATTCGCCACGGCGCCGACTCGTACGCCCTCGACGTACTCGGGGGCTTGGAGAACGAGCTGACCAAGCTCCTCGCGACGGTTCGGAAAGGGCGAGCGACCCTCGATCGGACCTCGCACCACGGCATGGATGGCAGTCATTCGGCCGAGTAATCTGTCGCGGATCGCTCGCTTTCTTGACTGCCCGTCATCTGACGGGTATACTTGTGATCGCTGCCTGGAGAGGCGAAACGCAAAGCCGGTGCGCCGCGATGACCGTCGTTTGCGCTTTCCGTTTTACGTTTTGCCCGGTACCATGGTCCGCGGTGTGCTGCCATCACGTTGCTGGCTGGGAGGTGGATTGGTGATCGTCAACGTCGCCCAGTTGCTCAAGGCAGCGGTCGGCACGGCCCGCGAGTACGACATCGACGAGTGCATTCCGACCCTGGGCGAGCAGGTCGTCCTGACCGAGCCGGTCCAGGGAAAAGCGCGCTTTATCCGCACCAACAATGGCATTCTGGTGAGCGCCAGGCTGCACACGGCCGCGCAGCTGGAGTGCAGCCGGTGCGTGGAGTTGTACGTCGAGGACTTGCCGATCCGCTTCGACGAAGAATACATCTCGGTGATCGACGTGGTCTCGGGCCTGCCCACGCACATCCCGCACGAAATCGACGCGTTTCTGATCAACGAGAAGCACGAGATCGACCTGCTGCCGGCCGTGCGCGAGTACGGCCTGCTGGCGCTGCCAATGAAGCCCCTCTGCAGCACCAACTGCGCGGGTCTGTGTCCAGAATGCGGCGCCAACCTCAATCAGAAAAAGTGTACCTGCGAGGTGCAGATCAAAGACGGACGACTGGCCGTCCTCAAGGCACTTCTCGCCGACGAGGAAGCGCAAGGATGATCTCTGCCTTGACGATGGATCCAA
>DATLRG010000242.1:0-2899 GCA_035534795.1 Chloroflexota bacterium | reverse complement strand
CTTGCTCAACGGCTGGTCGCGCGAGGTATCCTGCGCGAGGAGGAACACTCGTTCCTGTGGGTCTTCCACGACCCGCGCTTTCCCACCAGCGACGCTGGCCCGGAATCCGACGTCCGCGGCAGGATCCGCGACGTGGCCCTCGCGGGTGCCGAGCCGGATACCCGCACCCTATCGCTCCTTAGCCTGGTCCACGCTTGCAACCTCCTGGACGGCCTGTTCTCCAGGGAGGAGCGCACGCAGGCACGGCGGCGCATCAAAGAGTTAGTCGAGAGTGACCAGTTCGGTGAAGCAGTCGGCAGAGCCATCGCGGATGTGACCGCCGCGGCCACCGCAGCTGCTACCGCCGGCGCGTACACGGTCACGGTAGCGTCCAGCGCATCCCACTGAGGGAACCGGCACCGTGGCGCGATCAGACGCGCAACGCGCTGGTGCAGGAGGTATGCTGGCAACGCGACGATGATCTGGCCTGCGGCCAGCTGCTCGCGGAAATAGGGCTTATTCAATGTTCGTTCAATCTCGTCCAGAATCGGCAACGAGATCAGCAGTATAAAGCGGTCGACCGTCCAGACGCGAAGATCCGTCCCGGCGTGCTCGTGCGGCTGAGCAGCCCCGAAGCCAGCACGTTGGTATGGAGCACAACGCGCATCAGTTTGTCGGCTGGTCGTTGTCGTCCTGGGCGTCGTACTCCGCTCGGACCTCCGCGATCGCCCCAGCGACGGCCTCTTCCACCGACTCTGCCGGGAGGTCAGCGAACGCCTCCCACATCTCTTCCAACGTCTTGAAGCGCGCTCTTCGTTGCGACTCCAGTCGCTGCAAGCGCTCAAAATCCTCCGCCGAGATCACCGCTTGGTTCTCACGCTCGCCCTGTCACCCAGTCGTAGCGCACATCCTCGTCGACCACCGGCCCGGTCGGGCGGGTGCCGATGCCTGCTCCGCCGTCGATGGAGTAGACGGAACCGGTGATATAGCTGGCGGCGTCGGAGGCGAGGAAGAGGACGAGCGCGCCGACCTCGGCCGGTTCGCCAGCGCGGGCGAGCGGGATCATCGGGATACGCTTGCTGAGCGATGCGGCCATGGTTGGCGGCAGCGGCTTGGGCTGGGTGTCGATCAGTCCGGGACTGACGACATTGACCAGGATGTCGTACGGCGAGAGTTCGACCGCCGCGACGCGTGAGAACGCTTCGGTCGCCGCGCGACTGGCGGAATAGGCGGCCGCCCCGGAGGAGCCGCGCGTGGTGACGCCGGAGGAAAAGTTGATGATGCGTCCGCCATTCCCGGCGTCGATCATCGCTCTGGCGGCGGCGCGCGTCATCAGGAAGGTGCCGCGCGTGTTGACCGCGAAGACGGTGTCCCACACCTCGACGCGCTCTTCCAGCAACGAGGCGTGTGGCGCGACGGCGGCGTTGTTGACGCAGACATCGAGCTTACCGAAGCGTTTGACTGCCGCGTCGACGATCGCGGCCGCCCCCTCTTCGCTGCTCACGTCGGCGACGAGCGACTCGATTTGCGCCTGATCGACTGCGCGGCACGTCTCGGCCAGTCCCTCGGCGTCGCGGTCGGCGGCGACGATCGACGCGCCGGTCGCCGCGAACTGCGCGACCATCTCACGGCCGACCCCGCGCGCCGCGCCGGTCACGATCACGACCCGTCCGGTGAAATCAAAGTTCACGTTCATCTCGTCACTCCTTCGTACGTCATAGCGATTGTTGCGGCACGACTACGATCCGGCCCAGTTGAGTCGCTGCTGTCTCCGCTGAAAAGGTCAAGATCGGTTGTTCTCACCTCGCTCCTCGCCGAGCTACAGCGAGAGGGTGGTTTGGCTTTCACCTGCCTGAGATCTGCCGGAGACGATCGAATGTCGCGTCTTCGCCAGTATCGCCGCCCGGCCGGACGCAATCAATGCCGCTGCGGCCACACGCATTCGACGCCTCGACTGAACAACTCTTTCACACAAAGCCAACGGCGACTTTAACAGCCCCCGCAACGTGGCTGTCACACTCCAAACGGGATTTGCGGGGGCAACGCGCGGCAAAAGACGCCCGCGTGTCCCAAAGAGTGAGTGGGGAAATGCTCGGATTCGCGCTGCGCAGGCTCCTGCGGGGAGTCCTGACCCTCTGGCTGGTCGTCACAGCCATCTTTTTCGCGCTACGGCTCTCGGGTGACCCGGTCTACCTGATGCTCGGTCCCGAGGCGAGCCCCGACGCCATCACGGCGTTGCGCAACAACCTGGGGCTGAACGACTCGATCCCGGTCCAGTACGTCCGCTATCTGCGCTCGATCGCCTCGGTCAACTTCGGCAACTCGATTCGCGAGCAGCGTCCGGCCACGACCTCGGTCCTGCAGCGACTACCGGCGACGGCCGAACTGGCGGCCGCTTCGTTGCTCCTGGCCATCCTGATCGGCATACCGATCGGGATTATCGCGGCGCTCCATCGTGGCAGCTTCCTCGATCGGGGGTTGATGAGCCTCGCCTTCATCGGCCAATCGGCGCCGAACTTCTTTCTCGGAATCTTGCTCATCCTCCTGTTCAGTCTCTGGTTACGCCTCTTGCCGAGCTCAGGACGCGGCGGCTGGCAACACCTGATCATGCCGACGATCACGCTCAGTACCTACGGCATCGCCAGTCTCGCCCGCCTGACGCGCTCGTCGATGCTGGAGGTGCTCGGGCAGGAGTTCGTGCGGGTGGCGCGCGCCAAGGGACTGTCTGAGATGAAGGTGCAACTGCGCCACGTGCTGCGCAACGCCGCTATCCCGGTGCTGACGATCTTCGGCATCCAGCTCGGCGCCGCGATCTCCGGCGCGGTCGTTACCGAGACGGTCTTCGCCTGGCCGGGGATGGGGCGCCTGGCGACCAACGCGGTCTTCAATCGCGATTACCCGGTGATCCAACTTATCGCGC
>DATLRG010000241.1:0-5675 GCA_035534795.1 Chloroflexota bacterium | reverse complement strand
TCGTTTGCCAGCGATCAGCGCCAGGTCGATTCTACTGGAAAAGCACCACGTCCGGATAGCGGGTCGGAGCCGGTAGGTGCGACGCAGAATCGTCGGGCAAACGGAGTAGCCTCACCTCCCGCCCTTCTCCATCGGAGATGGAGAGGGGCGGGAGGTGAGGCCCGGCGAGCGGTGGACCACGGCGTTTGCGAACAGTGCGCTCGGCGGACTACGGCAGCAATCCACCGAGCGCGGGGCCGGAAACCATGGACAGGCTTCCCGCGTTAGAGTATCGTGAAGGCCCTCCGGACGGAAGATCCCCATAGGTACTACGACCGGGTCGGGCCGCCCGGGCCTCCCGACCGTTGAAGCGATCTGGCCGGCCGTGTATAGTGGGCACCACGATGTGAGGAGGCGTTGGTGAAACCTGGATCGTTACTCTGGCCGGCGGATCTACCAGGCCGCGTCCTGACCGCTGCCTTCCTGTGTCTTCCGCTGTGCTTCGCCATTTTGTCGGTGCTGGCGTGGCATCAGCAACTGTCGTTCGAGGCCGTGTCCATCGTGATCGGCGCGTGGCTCGTCGCCGTCGGCGTGCTGCTGGCGGTCCCCAACCCATCGCGCGGCACACTCCCCCGTCTGGCAAACCTGGGCATTGTGCTCGCCGGAGCGGGCTGGATCGCGATCGGCTTCTCGTCGACGCTCCTCGATGCGACGACGTTCGCCCTGCTGGACGTGGGCGGCCTCTTGCTCGCGCTGATCGGGCTGGTGCTGGCCGGGTCGGCCGGGCTGGGCGCGCTCTCGGCGCGCCGGTCCAAGTGACCCCTTTGCTGTAGCGCGCTATCCCGCACGCCCCACTGGACACACCAGGCGAGGAGGCTGTCGATGCAGATCCGGGACGTCCGCGTCCGCGCGGTTCACGTCAACCACCGCGGAAACTGGGTCTTCGTGCAGGTGACAACCGACGCGGGGCTGGTCGGGACGGGAGAAGCCAGTCACTCGACCGACGATCGCGCGCTGGCCGCGCTGGTCGCCGCGCTGCGCCCGCGCCTGATCGGGTGGGACCCGTTCGCGATCGAAGCGCTGTTTGCCGAGATCGCGCGGCCCAACGCGGGCATGATCGCCTGGACAGCCTTCAGCGCGATCGAGCAGGCGCTCTGGGACGTCGCCGGCCAGGCCGCCGGCGTACCAGTCTACCAACTGCTCGGTGGCCGCTGTGTCCCCGCGCTGCGTCTCTACGCGAACGTGAACCGTGCCGCCGCGAACCGCGAGCCGGCCGCCTACGCGGAGTGCGCCCGGCAGGCCGTCGAGGATGGGTTTCGGGCGGTGAAGTGCGCGCCGTTCGACGACGTGTCCTGGACAACGCTCGATCATCCCGACGGGCGGCGCGCCTTCGACCGTGGGCTGGAGCGGGTGCGGCGCGTGCGCGCGGCGATTGGCGACGAGACTGAGCTATCGGTGGATTGCCATAATCGGTTCGACGTGGCGACGGCGCGGCGCGTGGCGCGTGAGCTGGCGCCGTTCCGCTTGTACTGGCTCGAAGCGCCGGTGCCGCCATGGGACCCGGAGCCGCTGTCCCAGGTGAAGGCTGGCCTGGACACGCGCCTGGCCGCCGGCGAGGAGCTGCTCGGCCGCGCGGCTTTCCGCCCGCTTTTCGAGCGGCACGCGCTCGACGTGGCGATGTTCGACGTCAAGCACACCGGCGGCCTGCTCGAAGGGAAGAAGATCGCGGCGATGGCCGAGGCGTACGGAATCGCCGCCTCGCCACACAGCCCGGCGGGGCCGGTCGCCCACCTCGCGGCCGGCCACCTCTGCGCGACGCTCCCGAACTTTCTGACGCTGGAATACGCCTGGGGCGAAGTGCCCTGGCGCGCCGACCTGCTGAACGGCGCCGAGCAGGTCCGCGACGGTTGCCTGCTGCTGCCGGAGAAGCCAGGATTGGGCCTCTCGTTGAACGAGAACGTGCTGGCGGAGCACGCCGTCGAACTGTAGGTTGACGACGTGCTTCACGCCTTCGGCCGCTGCTCCAGCCGCCGCAAAGTCTCCCAGGCGTTGCCGACGAGCAGACCGACGAGCAGGTAGTAATCGGTTCCGATGGTCGAAAAGACGGCGAAGCTCACCACCGCGACGATCAGTCCGAACCAGATCTGGTCCGGGTAGCGGACGGGACAGGTCGGCGGGTCGTCCAGCATGAAGAACGCGAAGAACAGAGCGGCGTTCACGTCCGGTGGGCGGAAGATCTCGGCCACGCGGGCCGGGTCGCCGAGAAAGGCGCTAGCCGCGAAGAGGGCGACGTAGCTGCCCAGGAAGACGAGGACCATGGGTAGCTTGTTGACGTGGTCGGCGACGACGAGACCGGTGGCCAGGAGCAGCAGGATCAGCGGCACCGGCAGGTCCGCCAGCCCGCCCCACCAGCTCTCGCCGCTGCCGAAGACGGTCGCGGCGACGATCAGCGCCACGGCAGCCGGGTTGAAGACGTTCGACCAGCGCGTGCGAAACAGGTACTTGCTGGCCACGGCCAGGACGGCCGTGGCGATCGGGACGTTGACCGGCTCCTGGGGAGCGAGCACGAGCGCGACGATCAGCCCGGTGAGGATGGCGCCGCTCGGAAATTCCCACCCGCCCGTTCTGAGGCGGATCAGGATGACGTCGGTGAGCGCGGCCGCCACCACGGCGCCGACGATGCCCGGTTCGACGAGCGCGACGCCTTCGGCCTGCGCGCCGACGACGGTGAGCAGGGCCAGCGCGACCAGGAGATAGCCCTTCGGAGATCGAATGAACCGCTTGACGGCCTGAACCGGCCGGTGTTGCGCGGGCGCCATGGCGATCATCGTAGATACCTCCGGAACCCTCGCGTGGTGAAGCGTTCGAGCGAGGGCGACACGATCAGCCCATCCACTCCCTGGCTCTCGAGGAGCGCGAGGCCGCGCGTCGGTCCAAGGACGAAAGCGGCGGTGCCGAGCGCGTCGGCCAGCATCGTCGTCGGCGCGATAACCGTGACGCTGGCGACCGCGTCGGGCGATCGATCGGTGCGCGGATCGACGATGTGGTGGCTCTCGTCCCCAGATTCACTCCGTCGTTCGTAATCGCCCGAGGTGCAGACGGATGCGTCGGAGACCGAGACGGTCTCGATCATCGCGTCGACGCGCCGCGGGTGACGGATGCCCACGCGCCAGGGCTCGCCGTCCGCGTTGTGGCCGCGCACGAAGAGGTCGCCGCCGGCGTCGATCGCAACGTCGGCGAAGGCGCGCAATTCGCGCGCTGCCAGGTCCACGGCGAAGCCCTTGGCCACGGCCCCGAGGTCGAGGATCAGCGGTCGTACCAGCGTAATCGTCCGTCGCGTGGCGTCGAGGCGAACGTCCCGGAAGCTGCACGGGCCAGCCGGCTCGATCGACGACACGATCGGGCGTCCCGTGCGGTAGCTCCGGTTGAAACCACGCGACTCGAGGCGATAGCCGACGGTGGGATCGAACGCGCCGTCGCTCGCCGCCGCGACCGCCAGCGCGAACCGGACCACCTGGAAAAGGATCGGACTCACCTCGACCGCTTCTCCGACGCGCGCCGCCAGGGCCATCACCTCGCTCGTGGGCTCGAAGCGCGTGCAGCACTCCTCGACCCGCCGGAACCAGGCGAAGGCCCGTTCCGCCCGGGCATCGCAGGCCTCGGCCGCCCCACCGTCGACCACGGTGACGGTGACGTGCGTGTCCATGAGCACCACGGTCCGCTGGTAGGTCCGGGCCGCCCCGCGAGCGACAGACGGCGGTGACGCCGGGCCGCGCGGCTGCCGCGATTGCTTGCCGCTCATCACGTGTGCTCGAATTCGGTCGTCTTCACTTTCGTAACTCAAGCATAGAGGAGAGGTGTAAAAAAACGATGAAACCGGGGTGAGAAATCTACCATCCGCGAGACCAACTTGCTTCGTTCACCGCCGGCGACGAGCTCACCGCCGAACTGGCACCGGGGCTAGACGCGAGCACACGTGTCCCTTTCCCTTACACTCCTGCTGGCTCGTGTCGGAGCGTGATATACTCATGGCGATGCCAGCAGAAGGGGTGAACGGGAGCGATGGCGAAGGATTTTCCGATCTACCAGAATCGAATCGTCGTTGACCCAAGCGTTCTCGTGGGCAAACCCGTCGTGAGGGGAACCCGGATTCCCGTGGAGCTGGTCCTCAAGCGATTATCTCAAGACCTGGATCTACGGACCCTGTTCGAAGCCTACCCGCGCCTCACTCCCGAGGACGTCATGGCTTGCCTTGCCTATGCAGAGGCGTTGGTGGAGGGTGAAGAGGTCCATCCCGGAGTGTTGCAGCCACCGGCCCCCGCCCGGTCGGGCGCAGGAGGTTCATGCTCGATGAAAGCGCTGACTATCCTTTAGCAGTCCACCTTCGAGCAGTGGGGCACAACGTCACGGCCGTTGCCCACGACTATCCCAATGCCCTCGCCGATGATGACGTTCTGGCCATCGCGTCCAGAGAGCGGCGCATCTTGATCGCCAATGACCGGGACTTCGGAGAGTTGGTATTCCGGCAACACCGACCCCACTGTGGCGTCATCCTGATTCGTCTCGGTGAGGAATCTCTGGAACGCAAAATCGGTTGGCTCGACTACGTCCTCAGCGAGTATGCCGATCGTTTGGATCAATTCCTCGTCGTCACCGACCATGGAGTGCGGATTCGCCGCAATCCTGCAGACTCGTGAGATCCGCTGCCGTGCGTCCCAATCAAGCCAGTGCATCGGGCCCCCTTGGGAAGTGGTGGGATCAGGTTGCGATCCGGAGCCGCGCCCCGTGCGTATCTCCGCTGAGCAACTCGCCATCACCCGGCCCGGCGGTACCGCCCTCGCTCAGCACGACCTCGTAGGGGCCGTCGCCGAATGCGCGCCAGTGGTGTGCCAGCGCGCCGTCGTCCTGCGCCGGGATCACCAGCTCGATCCACTGGCGGCCAATGTCGAAGCGCAATGCCCGGGCGTCACGTTCCCGGCGTGATGCCGTCGAGGGGCGACCAGGCGCGCCGAGCACCTTCGACAGCGCCGCCGCTGTCGTCAGGTCGCCGACGACGATGGTCACGCCGGCGACACGAGTGACCGGCCGACGGTGTCGTGTCGCCGCGCCCGCCGGCACCCGGAGTGCGCGTGGAGTTACGTCCTCGATCACGAAAGGCAGAGCGGGTTGCTCGGTCCCGGACGTTAGCCCCCGCCCGAGGAGAATGGTCCGCCAGGCGAGCTGCTCGCCGTCGGGGCGGCGGCGGCCGCCGTCCACCGGGCCGTCCAGCGCCATCCCCTGCTGCCGCAGCCGCGCGGCATCGGCAACCAGATCGTCAGAGCCGAGCGCGTAATCGGTCAGGCCCTCGCCCACCGCCAGGCGGGTCCACCACTTGTGGTGTTGCGGTCGGTCCGGCTCCTTGAAAGCGATCAGCTCGAAATAGGTGCCATCGTCGAACGCGATCAAGGAGTTGTGGGTCGCGCCTCCCACGTGCTCGCCGCCAGCCGTGACGGTGAAGCCGGCGTTCGCGAAATCGGCCGCGGCGCGCGCGAGATCCCGTACGACGACGACGAGGTGGTCGATGCGCTGTAGCATGTCCGTCCTCCTCGACAGAACACTAAATAAACGAGCGGAAGTCTTGCGGTATTGAGTGAGCGTGGCGCTTGCGCCACGCTCACTCAATACCGCAAGACTTCCGCGCAGACAATTAGCCGAGC
>DATLRG010000240.1:0-6143 GCA_035534795.1 Chloroflexota bacterium | reverse complement strand
AATTGGCCCGGGCCAATTTTCCCACACCCAATCCCGAACACCACCCTGGGAAAGACACTAGCCTCGGGCCAGGTACAGGAGCGTATTGTACTGCTGCTGCGGGGGCACGGTGTCGAAGTGGCGTCGTACCCGGTGAACGAGTTGGGCAATAGGCATCCGCTGCGCTGCAATGATGCCGTGGTGTGCTTTGCCAATGCTCTGCCAGTCGGCATCAAGTTCACAGTAGTCAGCAATGTTGTGGACTAGAATAGCCCTGCGCTCACCGCTCGCGAACGTCAACTGCCATTCGTCCGAGGGACCACGATTATGGTTACCGGTCTCCTGGCAGCTCACGGCATCGTATCCGTGGTATCGGAGCTGGCGCGCGAGATCGACGTCGACGTCCTCATCGGTGTAAATAGTGACGCCCAAACCCGTCATCAGCGAACGTGCGCCTTGCGGAAAGCCTCTTCGTGACGCGCGATGTGCCCATCGATCTCGGCCTGGTGATCCTTGTAGTAGGCAAGACCAGCTTCGATGTGCGTCTGATCTAAACTTGGTCCACGGTGAAAACAGCATGGCTGTGCTGGATTTGCTGCGCAAATCCAGCACAGCCATGCTGTTTTCACCGTGGACTTGCTTTAGGTGCGATAACGCCCGACGTACCTCGCTCAGGTTACTCGGATAGACGACGTAGAACAACTCCACCAGCGCGCGGACCGGCGTCCGCGTGCCGGTGATGACCGGTTCACCGCCCTGAACCCCTGGAACCTTTTCGACGTACCGGTCATACCAGTGCATGGCTGTGCTCCCGGCGCCTTCGTCCGCAACTGTTGTTCCCAACCCTCACCACCGGAAAATGTGCGGTTGCCCATCCATGCACCAGCATACACGCACGCTCGCGTGCTGCCAAGAGGGTTCGTGGACCGATCACGTTTGCCAGGACGCTCATCGGGTCAGGTTACTTTCGCACTACCGTCCAGTTGCCGAACCATGTTTGGTTGGCTCGCCGCCAGGCGTTCTGGCAGCGAGCCATTGTCACACCTCCCCGCGAAACACCCTGTCCGTGGGAGGGGGAACGCCTGACGTATCGGTGATGAGCCACGGAAACAGTGTGCGTATACTCCCGAGGAGGGCTACCGTTGACCCGAACGCTAGGATTAGTCATTCGAGCCTCCACGCTACGCCAGCCAGGTGAAGGGTGAGGCCCCAACGGTGACCCCTGACTGCTGTATTATCTGTGCAGACGCGGTCGAGGTCTGGAACGCCGGCTGCGAGCTCGAAGTGGCGCGGGGCGATTCATCGCCGCAATGGGACGGGGCCCTGGCGCGCGGCGCCAGACTCGGCGGCGTGGCAGCGGACGACTCACACTTTCCGGGGCACGACTCCGCTCGCTCCTGGGTCGCGTTGCGGCTCGACGCGCTGACGCCTGAGAAAGCGCTCCAGGCCCTGCGCGACCGCTGCTACGACGCATCGTGCGGGCCGGCCCTGCACGCCGTCGACGCCGAGGAAGATACGGTGCGGGTCGTCTGCTCGCCGGCGCGGGCGATCCACGTGCTCGGCCCGCCGACGGCGGTTGATTCGCAACTCTTTGCCACGGTGTGTCGGTTACCCCGGCTACCGGATCTGCTGGAAGGCCAGCGTGCGCAGGCGGGCAACTCGCTCGGCGATCGGGGGATGGTCGCTGAAGAGCGAGGACAGGAAACCCGGCGGCAGAGGGTTCACGATGAAGAGCGGCGCGGTCACCGCTGGCACGTCCCGCATCGGGCGCAGCGCCACGCCGCGCTCGAGTCGCTCGAGCGCATCGGCCAGCGCCAGGGGCTTGCCGGTGATCCGGGCCCCGTCGGCGTCCGCCTTGTACTCGCGGCCGCGGGAGATCGCCAGCTGGATCAGGAGGGCCGCGATCGGCGCCAAGATGATCAGCAAGAGGCTACCCAACACGCCCGGGCCGCCACCCTGGCGGTTGTCGCGGCTGCTCCCATAGCCGCCGAACAGGAACCCCCACTGGGCGATCCGCGCGAGGTAGGTGATCGCACCGGCGATCGTCGCGGCGACCGCGGCGATCAGCGTGTCGCGGTTACGGACGTGGGACATTTCGTGGCCGATCACGCCTTCGAGATCGTCCCAGTCGAGGATCCCCAGGAGACCGGTCGTCACCGCGACCGCCGCGTGCTTCGGGTCGCGCCCCGTCGCGAACGCGTTGGGCGAGGCCGTGTCCACGAGGTAGACCCGGGGCTTGGGGAGGCCCGCCTCGGCTGCGACCCGAGCGACGACCTGGTGAAGCTCGGGAGCATCCTCCGGTGAGACCTCGCGCGCCCCGGCCATCGAGAGGGCGATCTTGTCCGAGAACCAGTAGCTCACGAAGTTCATCAGGAACGCGACAACCAGGGCGATCGTCAGACCGCTGGTGCCGCCGATCAGGTCGCCAACGAACAGGAGCAGGCCGGTCAACGCCGCCAGCAAGACCACCGTCTTCAACGTGTTCGCCATCGCCTGCCCTCCTTGTCTCGCTCGACCTCGCCGCTGTGCTGGTATCACCTCGCGCGAGCAATTCCTCGGCCAGGTGGGCGCGCTGGCCGCGGTGGGCGCGCCAGCGGAGGGAATCCTCATGCGTCACCATTCTGCCGCCGACATCCTTGCCGCGCCCGAGCGCGCCCCATCCATCGGACGCATTCGAACACTCTGCCCGTCGAGAGGAACTTATCCATGTACGCTCCCCGCGGCTTCAGCCTCTCCGAGGCCAGCGACGTCGAGGTCGTTCCCAAGTGCAACCGGCTGCACCTGTTCAACCTGAGGCTCCCGAATCCCGACGTCGACCAGCACGCCGTCGCGGGGACTGCGCTCCTCAGCCCATGCGCTTCGCCGCCGGACTCGCGTGACGGTCTATAATGGAGAGCAAATCCTGCACGTCTCACCTCGGACTGAGCGTCAAGGTCTGCGCCGGGGATCGGAGGAAGGACGTCTACGTGCCGCTCAACTTGATCGTCGTCGTCTTCGACACGCTGCGCTCCGACGCCGTCTTCGGCGACCTGGCGCGAACGCCGAATCTGGACCGCTTCGCGGCCGAGTCGGCCGTCCTTCACAACGCCTGGGGCGAAGGGCTGCCGACGATTCCATCTCGCCGCGCCCCGTTCACCGGGCGACGCTCCTATCCCTGGAGTCAGCAAATCGGCGAGCGCTGGGCTGGGAGCAATCAGGTATGACGCATTGAACGTACGCATCATTCGAAGCGCCCGCCGCACGCGCACGATCAGCGCGCGGCAGGAGGGCGATACCATGGTCGTGTACCTGCCGACCGGCCTGTCCCAGGACGACGAGCAGCGCTGGGTCGAGCGGATGCAGCAGCGCCTCGAGCAGTCCCGGGCCCGCCGAACGCTGAACTCCGACGAGGCCCTCCAGCGGCGAGCCGAGGAGCTGAACCAGGAGTACTTCGGCGACGAGCTAAAGGTCGAGAACATCCGGTTCGTCACCAACCAGAACCACCGCTTCGGCAGTTGTACGCCGAGCACGCACACGATTCGCATCTCCCACCGTCTGGCCGAGATGCCGACCTGGGTGCTCGACTACGTCGTCGTCCACGAGCTGGCCCACCTGCTGCAGCCGAACCACTCGGCGCGGTTCTGGAAGCTGGTGAACCGGTACAAGCTGACCGAGCGGGCGCGCGGGTTTCTGATGGCAAAAGGCATGGAAGAGGACGAAGCAGACTTATGAATACTGGCAGTCGCCTGATAACTGGACTGGGCATCGCGACCATGGCCGGCGCTGGCCTGGTTGGCCTCTACCGGCTCCTGCTGCGGCAGCCGCAGGCGCCGCTCGACGGCGTCGTCTCGTTGCCCGGCCTGAACATGGACGTCGAGGTCGTGCGCGATCGGGCTGGCGTACCCCACCTCTACGCCGCGGACAGCCACGACCTTTACTACGCGTTCGGCTACGTCCACGCCCAGGACCGCCTCTGGCACATGGAGCTGAACCGGCGGGTTGCGCTGGGTCGCCTCTCCGAGATTTTCGGCGAGACGACGCTCGTGTTCGATCGCTTCATGCGCCGACTCGGCTTCTTCCACCCCGCCACCGCCGAGCTGATCGCGTTGGAACCGGACGAGCGCGCCGTGCTGGAGGCCTACACGGCGGGCGTCAACGCCTTTCTGAACGCGCACCGCCAGCGCTTGCCGCTCGAGTTTCGGCTCCTGCGCTCCCGGCCGCGCCCCTGGGAACCGGTCGATACGCTGGCCGTGGGAAAGATGCTCTCCTGGATGCTCTCGGCCAACTGGGACAGCGAGTGGTTCCGCGCGCGGCTGGTCGAACAGCTCGGCGTGGACGCGGCCGCGGCGCTGGAGCCGGGGTACCCCGCTGGCCATCCGCTGACCGTCGCGCCAGGCGTCAGCTACGCCGGCCTGTCCGACTCGCTGATCGCGCAGTTCCAGGCAGCCCAGCGCGATCTCGGATCGCTCACCGGCGCCATGTCGAACGCCTGGGCGGTACGGCCCGAGCGCTCCGCGACCGGCGGGGCGATCCTGGCCAGCGACCCGCACCTGCGCGCCCAGATGCCCTCGATCTGGTACGAGGCCCATCTCACCGCCGCCGGCGTCGACGTCGCCGGCGCGACGATGCCCGGCGTGCCCGCGGTCCTGATCGGTCACAATCAGCAGATCGCCTGGGGCATCACCGCGTCGATGGTCGATACGCAGGACCTGTTCGTCGAGCGGATCAACCCGGACGATCCGAGTCAGTACGAAACGCCGCTCGGCTGGCAGCCGCTCTCGACCCGCCGCGAAGACATCTACGTCCGTGGACGCGCGGAAGCGGTCGTCGAGGAGGTCCAGGAGACCCGGCACGGCCCGTCGCTCAGCCCGCTGCTGCCGGGCGAGACTCGCCTGCTCACGGTGCAGAGTCCGGTGTTCCGCCCACAGAAGGCCCTGCGCGGATCGCTCCGCTTGCACGCCGCGCAGAATTGGCAGGAGTTTCGCGCCGCGCTCGCCGATTGGGAAGTCGTGGTCAACGCCGTCTACGCCGATCGTGACGGCAACGTCGGCTATCAGCTTTCGGGCCAGGTCCCGCTCCGTGGCGAAGGCACCGGCCTGCTGCCAGCGCCGGGCTGGGATGCGGCGTACGATTGGCACGGGCTGATTCCGTTCGAGGAGCTACCGAGCGTCCTGAATCCGCCGAGCGGCTACGTCGTCTCGGCGAACAATCGGCTCGTCGACGACGATTACCCGTACCCTCTCTCGCACGACTGGATCGAGGGCTTCCGCGCGATGCGGATCGAGGACCAGCTTCGCTCTCGCGAGCGCCACACGCTCGACGACTTCGCCGCGATGCAACTGGACGTGTACTCGGAAGCCGCGCACCAGCTCGTCGGGCTGGTCGCCGACGTCGAAGCGGATAATCCGCTCTCGGTGCGCGCCCTCGCCTACCTGCAGCGCTGGGACTTTTGCCTGACGCCCGAGAGCGTCGCCGCGACGATCTACGTCGCGCTGCGGCAGCGATTGCTGCGCAACGTCTTCGGCGCGCGGCTCGGACCGCTGCTCGGCGGCTACGTCGGCAGCGCCCCGGTGGAAGGCATCGCCGGCAGCCTCTACCCCTCCCGCGTTGGCAGCTTCATGGTCGATCTGCTCCGCCGGGCCGACCCAGCCTGGCTCGCCGGACAGACGACCTTCGAGTCGTGGGCCGAATTGAAGCGGGCGAGCCTGGCGCAGGCGGTCCTGGATTTGCGGGAGAAGCTGGGCGACGACATGGACACCTGGCGCTGGGGCCAGTTGCACCAGCTTCGCTTCGACCACCCGTTCGGGCGGGTCAAGCCATTGGATCGAATTTTCTGCCGTGGTCCGTGGCCCATCGGCGGCGACGCCGACACGCCCTGCCAGACGGCGTTGGCGCCGGGCGGCTACGCGGCGACGGAGTGGATCCCGTCCTACCGCCAGATCGTCGATCTCGGCAACCTCTCGAACAGCCGCTCGATCCACACCACCGGCCAGTCCGGCCTCCCCGGCAGCCCGCACTACGACGACTTCATTCAACCCTGGCGGGAGGGCCGCTACCACCCCATGCTCTTCGAGCGCAAAGTGGTGCTCGAAGACCTGGAGCACATGCTGGTGCTGCGGCCGAGGTAATCCCTTTCCACGGGAGGTCGTGGGGCAAGGGAGGAGCACGCGGGCCCGACGGGCCCG
>DATLRG010000239.1:0-2638 GCA_035534795.1 Chloroflexota bacterium | reverse complement strand
CGGACCCCGTCGGATACCTCGGCATGACAGACGACGCAGATCTTCAGGGGGACGAGGTTGGGCCTCGCCGCGCCGGCACAGTGCATGCAGCGCAGCACGCCAGCGCGGACCGTGGCCGTTTCGTCGGTCTCGAGATCGCGCCCACAGACGTCGCAAGCGTCGCCGGCGCTCACCGGGCCGCCCGTCCCACCAGGCTCGAAGATGCGCGCGTAATGGGTCCGCGCGACCTCGGAGAGACGGTGGGACTTGGCCCGGTGCAGCGACTCGCTAACGGCTGCCCACGCCTTGTCGAAGTGGCTGGCGACGTCGGCCGCCGATAGCGGCACGCCCGCCACGGCGAGGTAGATCTCGCCATCGGCGATGTCGAGGAAAACGTCGGCCAACCGCCGCTTTAACTCCTCCAGAGAGTCCAGCGCGCCGGCTGGTGCGAGGATGTAAAACTTGGCCCCGCCAATGTAGAGCAGGTTTGTCACAGGCAGGTCGAGCGCGCGCAGAACGAAGTCCGCGGCTGCCTCGCCGAGGAGCTGGAGGAAGAGCGAGCGGCCCCGGAGCGTCCGAGCGGCACCACGCGAAGCGATTGTGTACAGAAAGCGCTGAACGCCGGAGATGTCGCCTCCGACCAGGGTGAAGCGGTGTACGTCTGCCGCCGAGGAGCCCTTCCCCAAATCACCCCGTAGCGCATCGAGGACGGACTCCTCCGTCCCATCGTGCCACAGGCAACCGGCCAGTGCGGCGGTCATCCGGGCGTGGTCGTAGAGGGATACGTCGGGACGACTTCGGTAGGCCGCCGAGGGCACGCACCAGGTGTACTTTTCGAGGAGGGCGAGGAGCGCCGTCAGGTACGTCGGGAAACTCTCCAGCCGGCCCAGCCCGCTCGCCTCAGCGAAAAAGGCGTCCCAGAGCTGCGCGTGCTCGCCAGTCGTAGCCGGCGGCTGGTCGGCGCGAGGATAGATCACCTCGTGCGCCAGGCGGAGTGGCTCAAGTGGGAATGCGGAATCGGTCCCGGGCGGGAGGTCGGAGAGCCGGATTCGGCCAAAGACGGAGAGCACTCGCGCCGATCGTGGATCGCCCTCGGCATCCTGGTCCTCGCGTTCGCTTGCCGCGAGGTGGTCGGCGACGGCGAGGACCTTCGCGGCGTAGCTCGTCGGCCGATGGTGGTACAGCACCACGTGGCCGCCCTGGCGCCAGGCCGGCGGAACGACTTGCTCGTAGCAGGACGCGCTCCACCTGGCGTGAGCGCCGTGCCCACCCACGTCGGCAGGGCCGAAGCCCTGGTAGCCGGCCGGCACGCCCCGACCAGTGCGCTGCCAGAACTTGCCGATATCGTGAAGAAGAGCAGCCAGAACCACGGCCTCACCGTCGACGGTAGATCCGACCACGCACCAGCCTCCGGCGCGGATCTCCCTGGAGAGCCACGACGTGCGGTATTGTAGCAGATGCTAGGCAGGACTCCAACCGCTCGTCCGCGCGACGCGAAACAGAAGAGGGTGTCTGAAATATGTCAGGTGGAGTGGGATTTGCTCGGCCAATCCCACTCCACCTGACACACTTCCGATACCTTTTGGAATCACAGGGCGAGCGACACGATCCCCAGCAGAACGCAGTAGACGCCGAATGGGACCAGCGCGTTCACGTCCTGCTGCTTGAAGTAGCGCATCAGCAGCGCGGTGCTGAGGTAGGCCACGGCGCCGGCGGCGATGCCCCCGAGCACGGCGGGCCCGAGCTCCGGCCGCAGCGCTGGCTGTAGCAGCCTGGGCAGCTCCAGCACGCCCGCGGCGAGAATGATTGGCGTCGCCAGCAGGAACGAGAAGCGCGCGGCCGCCTGGTGGGTCAGTCCGACGAGCAGGCCGCCGACCATGCTCGCACCCGAACGCGAGAACCCCGGCAGCAGCGCAAGCGCCTGGCTGAGCCCGATGACGACCGCCTGCGATGGGCGAAGCTCCGCCAGGTTCTGGAAGCGGGAGCGACGCCGCAAGAGCTCGCCGCCAAAGAGCATCAGGCCATTCAGAATCAGGAAGATCGCGGCGATCCAGTACAGGCCGAAGAGGGCCGCCAGGCGTTTCTCCAGCACCAGCCCGATCACGCCGGCCGGCACGGTGCCGATTACGATCAGGAACAGCAGGTAGCGGTTTTCCCGCGAGATGCGGTCGGTGGCGTCGGGCAGGAGGCTGGTGAGCAAGGCCCACCAGTCTTCCCAGAAGTAGAGCAGCAGCGCCACGGCGGTGCCGAGGTGCAGCGCGACCAGGAACGGCAGGAAGCCGGGTGACTCCTGGTCGAGATTCCAGCCGAGCAGGTGCGGCAGGACGACGGCGTGCCCGAGGCTGCTGATCGGAAACAGCTCGGTGAGGCCCTGCAAGATCGCCAGAATCAGCGCGTGAACGACGTCGATGGTTTGACTCGGGGGCAACGGCGGATCTCCTTACGGAATGATGAGTGACGAGTGATGAGTGATGAGTGATGAGAGGACCGGTCCCCCATCACTCATCACTTGGTCTTGGCGTAGCCGGTCAGCTCGACGTAGCCTTGCCCGCTCACCGGCCGGCCCTGGTCCTGGCCCTGGATTGTCACTTCGCCTTCCCAGTAGATCTGGCCGGTGCTGGCGCGGGTGTCGAGCTCCTGGTCGCGAAGGACCGGTTGC
>DATLRG010000238.1:0-6324 GCA_035534795.1 Chloroflexota bacterium | reverse complement strand
AACGGTCCGGCTCCCCTCTCCAGCTCCGATGGAGAGGGGCGGGGGGTGAGGCCGCCCTTGCTCTGCCGACAAAAATTGGCTCTGCCTCATGCCCTCCACGTCACGCCCTCTGGCCGTGACGCGATCGCGCTCGCTCTGGACGGCGTTCGTCCCGACGGCGAGGTCTGGATCACCAGCTCCGTCGGCACTGCTCTCCATCGGCTCTCGCCGTGCGTCGCGCAGGCGGTAAGTCGTCGCGCTCGGGTTGCCGATCGGCCTTCCGACCGGACCGTCGGCGTCGTGGTCGTCCACGAGTGGGGCTTCCCGCACCCGGAGCGTGACGGCATCGTCGAGCTTGCCCGGCAGCATCGCTGGAGAGTCGTCGACGACTGCGCGCACGCTTTCCAGCACGGCCTCGATCTCGCCCAAGGCGGCGCGACCGTCGCCTTTTCACTGCCGAAGTTCTTGCCGGTCGCGTCCGGCGGCCTCCTCGCCAATCCCTCACCCCTTGACACGCAGCGCAGTTTCGCCCTGTCGCCAGGCGCGCGGGAGGCAGCCATTGCCGACCTGCTGCGGCAGATCCCGGCTCGCTGTGCCGCTCACGTCGCCAACTGGCAGCGCCTGGATGCGCTGGCGTCCGCTCGCGGCTGGTCCTCGATCGACCGCTTGACGGCTGGCGTGGTGCCTCAGGTCTATCGGCTGCGCATCGAGCGCCAGCTGGGCGCTCAAAGCGCGGCCGCGGAACTTGGCGTAGAGACGACTCCGCCATTCTACACCGGTTGGCTCGCCCTGCCGTGCCACGCCGACCTTCCCACGCCCTATTGGGAGAGAATCGAACGCTGGTTTCAGCAGGTAAAGTTTGGTCTCAGGCTTGCTCTGGGTACGAACGGCTGACACGAAGAAGAACTCGGTACGTGGATGCACTGGGTCTTGAGCGTTCCCTCGGCAGCGCCGGTCCTGCTGGCTTCATGGCCGTCGTTTTGGCCGTTCCTTAGCTCGATTTTCGACTCGATCTTTACGTCGGCCATTCCCCTCGGACAAATCGCCGTCCGCACGGTCCTCTGCTACGTCGCCATGCTGGTCCTGCTGCGCCTCGCCGGCAAACGTGAGATCGGCCAGCTCACCACCTTCGACGTCGTGGTGCTCCTGATGATCGGCAACGCGGTTCAGAACGCGATGGTTGGCGCGGATTCGTCGGTCAGCGGCGGCATCGTCTCCGCGAGCGTTCTGATTGGCGTCAGCTACCTCACCGCCGTCGTCGGACTCCACTCCGCGGTGTTCGAGCGTGCCGTCCGTGGCGAGCCAAGCCTGCTGGTCAATCACGGGGCGTTTATCACCAGAAACTTGCGCAAGGAAGGCATCGATCCCGACGAGGTGCTCATGGCGATGCGCGAACACGGCATCGACAGCCTTGCGGAGGTCAAATCAGCCTGGCTCGAGATCGACGGCTCGATCAGCATTGTCCCGGTCGCGACGGCGACCATTCGAACCCGCCCGCTGCGACACGTTCGCTTCTTGCGGCATGGGGGATAGGCGCGCCGCGCAGGGCGACGCTGGCCCAGCCGGCTGTCAGTCTGCTCATGCCACCGGCACTTCTTCCTTCTTCTCCTCCTCGGCCTCTTCTCCGTCGGACGCACCGGGACCCACCGCATCGCAGATGGCGTCGTAGACGGTGCGGAACGCCTCGGCCAGCGCCACGTGGAGCTGATTGGGGTTTCCGCTGATTCCGGGCTCGATGTCGTCCTTGCTCCACTCCAGGATTTTCAACGCGGCGTTGATCTTCGCCACCGTGAGGTCGTCCTTGGCCACTGAACCACCATCCTTCTTCACGTAGCATCACTCTCATTTATTGTAGCGGACTCTGGCTCCGCGTGCGCGTCAGCGCAGTTGCAGCCACAGCACCGTGGTGGAGGCGAGGATCATGAGCGGTGTCGTCAGCAGTCCGATCTTCAGGAACTGGAACGCGCTGACCCTGATGTCATACCGCCGCGCGGCGTAGAGCACCAGCATCGTCGCGAGCGACCCGAAAACGGTGACGTTGGACCCGACGTTGGTCCCCACCAGACTCGCGAAGGCCGGCGCGATCCCAGCCGGCCCGCGCGACGGGAGCAGACCGGTGATCACCACCAGTGACATCGGGATGTTGTTGAACAGGTTCGACCCCACCGCGGTGCCAAAGGCGACACCCAGGAGATTGGCGAGCGACTGCTGCCCGCGCGACGACGCGAACAGCCCACCCCACACCTGGCTCAATCCCACGCGATTCGCCGCGACGACGATCGTGTACATGCCGATCACGAAGAACGGCAACGGCCAGGCGACACCTCGTAGCAGACGGCTTGCCGGCAGCCGCTGGCGCGCCAGAGCGAGCGGCGTGAGGACCAGTGCCCCGAGCACCGCCGGGACGTACAGCGGCAAGTCCAGCGCGCCGAACACCACCAAACCCACCACCACGCCTCCCAAAGCAAGGCCGGTGACCATCAGGTGGGTCGAATCCGAATCGGACCGGTCGACGGCCGGCGCGGTGAAACGAGCCGGGATCTCCCGTCGGAACAGCACGAAGAAGACGACGAGGTTCACGGCCATGGCCGCGAGGTTAGGCAGCGTGAGCAAGCGCACGAACGTCCAGAATGGGATCTCCAGCAGACTGTACACGAGCATGTTGGTGAGGTTGCTGATCGGGAGAAACAATGAAGCCGTGTTAGCGACGAAAGCGCACGCCATCACGAACGGCAGCGGGGACAGCCGCGCCCGCTGCACCAGCGAGCAGACGACGGGCGCGATGATGATCGCGGTCACGTCCAGCGAGAGAAAGACCGTGACCAGCGCGCCCAGGAGGTACAGGTTCAAGAACAGGAGGTAGCCATTTCCCCGCGACAGCGCGACCGCGCGCCCGGCAGCCCAGTCGAAGCAGCCGGCGTCCTCGGCGATGATCGCGACCACCATCATGGCGAGGAGAAAGACCAGGACTCCCGCCGTGTTGACGGTCCCTCGCCAGACGTCCGCGGGCGTCGCCGTGCCGAGCAGCAGCACCGCGACCGCGCCCACGGCGGCGGCGATCCCTTCGTTCACGTTGGACAGGCGCCAGATGAGGAACACGACCGTGACCAGCAGGACGGCGATGGTCAGCACGCCGGTGACGGAAAGACAACACACAGAAGGTCGTCGTCTCTCGACTACGGCTCGACCGCGCTTCGCGGAGAATTCGCCAGGCGCTCGCGCAGCACCGCGAGCGCTTCATCACGAGCGTCCGGGCGCAGGGCATCTTCCAGCACGGGAACGTCCCACTCGACGATCAAATGGAGAAGTACCTGTTCCAGCCGAACGAAGCCGGTGGGAAAGTGCAACTTCTTGAAGACCTTGCCGGCGACCCGGCCGCCGAGCTCTGACACGTTGACGTGGAGATGAGCTCGGTCGTACTGATAGCCGCGTGGATTTGTCGTGGAGTACTCGTACCGGCAGATCCAGCCGCCCTCGCTGGTCGGGTCCGGGCCATACACGTAGCGGTAGGAGAGAATTGTTGGATCGCTTTGGTCCTCGACAAACCAGACCTCTTGCCCCACGTACGGCGCATGCCCACGAGCAAGTTCCAGCGGGACCGGAACGCGGTTCTGGATCCGCGCGATCTGGAATGAATGCTCATTCGAGGACCGGTGAAAGGCCTGCAGGCGCGAGTAAGTGACCGTGCGGTTGAGCAAATGGTTGAGCTGCCGCACGTACTCCCAGGACAGCTTGCCCGTGCTAATCGACCAAGCCTCCGAATCTCGCCCACGAGACGACGATGGCGACGGAGACCGAGCTGTCGTCGAGCTTACCGTTCCGATAGAGACGCAAGAACGTCTCTCCATCCATTCCGAGGTAGACCCGGGCGCTCTGGTCGACAATCTCTCGCAAGTCGTCATTGCCGAGAGTGGTCACGTCGACTTCGTCGATTGTCTCAGTTATCATCCGCTACCTCCCTCCCCTGAGTATATCACAGCAATCGCCCAGCCACTGCTCGGTCAATCAGCTCTGCCAGGTGGACGACCTCCAGGTGTCGCTGCGAGGCGTTGACGACGCCGCGCAGGTGCATGATGCAACCCGGGTTGTCGGTCACCAGAATCGGCGCGCCGGTCTCGTCGACGTGCTTCAGCTTGCGGCGGGCGATCCGCTCCGCAACGCGCGGGTGCTCGAACGAGAACGATCCGCCGAAGCCGCAGCAGGCGCTCGACTCGTTCATCTCGACGACCTCGTGCCCGAGCACGTCCCGGAGGAGCCGGCGCGGCTCGCGCTTCAGACCGAGGCAGTTGTGCGACTGGCAGGAGTCGTGAACAGTCACCAGCAACGAGGGACCATCGGCCAGCGCCCCGTCCGGCAGCCGCGCCTCGCGATCCATGAACGTGGTGAAGTCGACCACTCGACCCGCGACGCGCTCCGCTCGCTCCAGCCACTCCGGTTCGCCGGACAGCAAGCGTGGGTAGTCCTGGAGCATCGACACCGCGCAGCTCGCCGACGCGCTCAGGATGAAGTCGGCCTGCACTTTTTCCAGCGCCTGGATCGTCTGATGGATCATCGTCAGCGCGGCAGCTCCGTCGCCGGCGTTGATCGCCGGTAGTCCGCAGCATGACTGGGCTGGTGGAAAGAAGACGTCGCAGCCCAGAGCGCGCAGCACGCGCACGACCGCTTCGCCCATCTCCGGATAGAGGCGATCGGTCAGGCAGCCGGAGAAGTATGCGATCTGCTTTCCGACCACCTGACTGTCGGCAACGCTCCGGGCCGGCGCGAACCTGCCCGTCGACTCCGCGAACCGCTCGTGCAGTGAGTGACGAGCCAGCGCGGGCAGGCTGCGCCAGCTCAGCAGATCTCGCAGCCCCGGCAGGTGTCGCAAGATTGGTCCCCGCACGAAACGACCTCCGCCGGTCGCCGGCGCCTGCAAGATCGATCCCAGGTGACTCTTCCAGGCGAATCCGGCCGGGTCCGCCAGCGCCTGGACTACGGTCTGCTTGAGCCAGGGCAATCCCTCCTGCTCGACCTTGCGCTGACGCAGGTCCAGGATCATGCGTGCCAGCGGGATGCCCACCGGGCAAACCGTCTCGCAGGCGTTGCAACTGACGCAGAGCGCCTGCGGGTCCACCGCGTACTTCATTCCGTGGAGGAACGGCGTGACGACGAGGCCAATCGGTCCGGAGTAGACGTGGCCGAAAACGTGCCCCCCGACCACCTGGTACGGTGGGCAGACGTTGGCGCAGGCACCACAGCGGATGCAGCGGAGCGCTTCCTGAAACCCGGCGTCGTCGCGCATCTTCCAGCGGCCGTTGTCGATCAGGATGATGTGGACTTCCTTCGGCCCATGCACGCCGATGGTCAGCGAGTTTTCGATGTCTGCGCTGCGGCTCGGCCCCGTGGTGAATGACGTGTACACCGAGAGTTTTTGTCCGGTGGCGCTCGGCGCCAGCAGCTTCAGCACCTCGGCGGCTTCGTCCAGGCTCGGCACGATCTTCTCGACGCCGACCAGCGCCACGTGGATCGGCGGCAGCGTCATGACCAGGCGACCGTTCCCTTCATTCGTCACCAGCACCAGCGTGCCGCTCTCGGCGATCGCAATGTTGGCGCCGGTAATACCCATGTCCGCATTGATGAAGCTCGTGCGTAAGTGCTGCCGCGCCGCGGCGACCATCTCCTCGTTCGTTGCATTCGAAAGATCGAGACCGCAGGCCGCCCCGAGCAGCGTCGCGATCTGCTCACGGGTCTTGTGGAGCGCGGGCGCCAGGATGTGCGAAGGGTGCTCCTTCGCCAACTGGATGATCCACTCGCCGAGGTCAGTCTCGACGACCGTCAGCCCGCGTTCCTCGAGATACGGGTTCAGGTCGATTTCTTCGGCGACCATGGTCTTGCTCTTGACGATCAGGCGAGCCTGGTGTTCCATGGCTAGATCGGCAACGATCCGTCGCGCGTCCTCTGCGCTGGCGGCCGTGTGGACAACGCAGCCGACCTTCGTCGCCTCGTCGGTAAACTGTTGCACCAGCTCGGGCAGGCGGTCGATGCACTGTTGCTTGATCTCGGCCAGCCGGCGCTGTCGTTCCTCGAAATGATCGTCGCCGAGCCGCGCGTTGCGCCGATCGCGGAAGTTGGGCAACGCTCGCGACAGGGCGAGCTCGAGGTCAGATGACTTCAGCGCCGCGTCCAGGCGCTTCTGAAATGCAACGTGCGTGTTGGCCATTGGTGTCCTCCCGAGCAGGTACGCGGGGTTTCGTCCCTGGCTATCTTACGGCAATTCTGTTCGTGAAGAAACACGGGCTACGCGGGTTACGTCTGGACCACGAAGATCTCGAAGGGCCACGAAAAGATCGCGAAAAGGGGAACCTA
>DATLRG010000237.1:0-5356 GCA_035534795.1 Chloroflexota bacterium | reverse complement strand
GCCGAGTTTACCGGTGGGATCGGCGAACAAGGGGTCGCGAATCTGCGGCGCTTTGTCCATAACGGTGGGACGGTCATCGCGCTTGATTCGGCCACTGACGTCATCATCCGGCATCTCTACCTGCCAGTCATAAACGGTATCGAGAGCCTGCCGACCGACTCGTTCTACAGTCCCGGGTCGCTGCTCCAGGTGCTGGTCGACACGCGCCATCCGATCGGCTGGGGCATGGAGCGCGAGGTGGCGGCACTCTTCGTCAGCAGCCCCGCGTTCGACGTCCTGAACGGCGCCAGCGCCGTCGCGCGCTATCCGCACACCGATCCGTTACTGTCCGGCTGGGTGCTCGGCGCGCATCACCTGAAGGGACGCGCCGCGCTGGTCGATGCGCCAGTCGGCGAGGGGCACGCAATCCTCTTCGGCTTCCGCCCGCAGTTCCGCGCCCAGATGCGTGGCACCTACCGCCTCTTCTTCAACGCCATCTATAGCGCGACGTTGAAACGACCCGAGTAGCCACGAGTCAGGACGCGCACATCCGTCCGTACGTATGGGAGGGCCTGGTGCCCTCCCGCGTTGACGCGCCCCGAAAGGACGCATAGGTCAGGGATCGCACGCTCCGGGACCGTTTTTCGCAGGGCGACCGCGGGAGGGCACGAGGCCCCCTCCGACGAGCGAAGCGACGGGCTCCCGTTTCAAAACCCGTGGCGCTGCAAGAAGCCGTGGACCGCCTGGTTCCAGCCGATCGGATTGCCCGCCGCGGCACCGTGGTACGTATTGGGCAGAATCTTGAACTCCGACTGTTTGAACTGCAGGTGCCACTCGTACGAAAGCTCAATCGTCTTCTGTGGTTCGTTGCCGCCGACGATCACGAGCGTTGGAACGTCGAGTCGTTGCATCTCGGGATAGCGCGGGCGCTGATCCCAGTCCATCATCGACGAGAGCATCTTGATGGTCGCCTCGCGGTTGCCGAGCCCGCCGCCGAGCGTCGCCATGTAGCGACCGATCTCAGTCTCGGCGAAACCTGGCGCGGACGTCGGCGGGCCTTCCTCTTCCCACTCGAAGCTGCGCGGCTGGCGCACGATGACCCGTTCGCCGCGCTCCGCCGTTTCGATCTGCTGGCGCATCCATTCCTTGCTCAGTTCGCGCCGGTACGGCGTGGTGTGGCCGACGATAAGCGCCAGCGCACGCTCGGGATAATCCAGACCGAACTGCGACGAGATCACCCCGCCCAGTGAGTTGCCGCCGACGATTGCCTGGTCGAGGTCGAGCGCGTCCATCAGGTTGCGCAGGTCGCGAGCGAAGTCGGCGATGCTCCAGGGGCCGGGTGGGTCATCGGTGCGTCCAGTGCCGCGCCGGTCGAAGGTGATCACCCGGTAGAACTGCGAGAAGTAGGGGATTTGGAAGACCATCCAACCGAGGTGGTGGTGGCCGTGGAGGATGAGCGGGGTGCCTTCACCCGCACTCTCATAGAAGAGTTTGACCCCTTCAGCATCGACATACGGCATTGATCTCTCCTATCGCCAGGTTCCGTTTAGCCCGCCAAATACGTTGCGAACCAGCCGAGCATGCGCGTGTAGCAATCGATACGATGCTCGCGCCGGCGGAAACCGTGCCCCTCGCCGGGATAGACGACGTATTCGTGCGGTAGGCCCTGCGCCTCCATCGTCGCCGCGACCTGCTCCGATTCCTCGGGCGGCACGCGCTTGTCCTCGGCGCCGTGCATGATGAGTAGTGGCGTTTTAATCTTGTGCAGGCTATGGTACGTCGAGCCGCGATCCATCAGTACATGCATCTCTTCGGGATAGCGACCGAAGTAGTCACGTGCGACAAAGACGCGGCCGACGCGGTCGCAGTATTGATGGGCGGTCACTTTGTTGGTGTTGCCGTACATGTCGACAGCCGCCTGGAAGAGGTCGGGTGCGGCGACGATCCCGTGCAACGTCATATAGCCGCCGTAGCTGCCACCGTAGATCCCGATCTTCGAAATATACGGCTGCGCCTGCAGCCATTCCCCGGCCGCGACCGCGTCAAGCGTTTGTCCGCCGCCCCAATCGCCGTACGAAAGCGCCGCGAACTCCTGGCCGTAGCCACTCGAACCGCGATACTCGATCGCCAGCACCACGTAGCCGTGCTGGCTGAACCACTGCTCGGCCGCGTGCCAGCCGTTGCCGTAGGCGTTGGTACCGCCGCCGTGGACCTGAATCAGTCCCGAATATTGTTTCGTATCGTCAAAATCGGGCGGCAGATAGAGGTAGGCATCGCAGTAGAGGCCGTCGAACGAGCGATAGGCGATGCGTGCAGGTGCCGCGAGTTCGGCATCGACGCTCATGTAGCAATCGGTCAGACGGCGGGAGCGGCCACCGGCCAGCGAGACGACGAAGAGATCGGCCGGGCTGGTCTGCGTCGCCAGCACGTACGTGAGCATCGTGCCGTCGGACGAGACCGCGAAGTCGGTCACCGATCCGTCCAGGTTGGTGACCGCGGTGCGCACACCGCGCTCGGTCGGGATAGCCGTGACGTTCTTATCGCCGTTGCGCAGCGAGAGGCCGTAGAGCGTGCTGCCTTCGGGCGACCAGGTCAGCCCCGAACCTTCCAGGCGCCAGGATTGACCGCCGTTGGGCGTCAGCTTTTCCATCGGCCCCGGTGCGAAGGGGATGCGCCAGATATCGGCGTCATCCCCGAACCAGTGCTCCATCACGGTGTTGGCGACCACCGCGAGGTAGCGGCCATCCGGCGACCAGGCGGGGTCGGTATTGACCATCAAGCCGGTGCTGAGTTGGCGGTGCGACGCGCCATCCGGCGTCACGACCCAGATATCGTCGTTGTTGCGCTCGCCCGAACGCGAGGAGACATAGGCGATCCAACTGCCGTCGGGCGACCAGCGCGGAGTCCAGCGCGGCTCGTCGAGCGGGTTGGTCTGCTCAGTCAGACGTCGTGGCTCGCCGCCCGCGACCGGTGCAACCCAGACATCGAGACTTCCGGCCTCGCCGCTGATAAAGGCGATTTGGGAGCCATCGGGCGAAAAGGAGGGCGAGCGCGTCTCCCAGGCGCCTCCGACCAACCGTCGCTCCTGTCCGGAGCCGTCCGCGGCGACCAGCCAGATGTCCGAACCGCCCGCTCCATTGCCCCGGACGACCGCCAGCGTCGCGCCGTCCGGCGACCAGGCTGGGCGACCACCGGCAACCGAGCGGTCGCTGAGCATACGGCGCTCGCCGCTCGGCAGATCGCAGCGCCAGAGCAGCCAGCTGCTGCCGGGCCGATCGAAGAGATAGGCGATCGCGTCGCCTTCGGGGGACCAGACCGGCGACGCGACGCCGGTAATATCGACGAGTTGTTCCACCGTTTTCATTCTATTGGTTCCTTTACACAGCTAGGTCCACGTCGGATCTGTAGGAGAGTGCCTTGTGCCCTCCTGCTGTCGACGACCGTATTTGCCCATCGGACAACGGCACGTTTGACGGGTGCTCGCTGTGGGGCGAGATCGCGGCGTGGCAAGGCGGGAGGGTACAAGACCCTCCCCTGGGGACACTCGGATCAGGTGGCCGGTCGCGCAGAATTAGGGTGCGGCACATTGCTCTAGAGTCCGTGACGTTGCAAGAAACCGTGGACGGCGCGGTTCCAGCCGATCGGGTTGCCCGCTGCGGCGCCGTGGTGCGTGTTGGGTAGGATCACGTAGTCGGAGTTCTTGAACTGCAGATGCCACTCATAGGAAAGTTCGATCGTCTTCTGCGGCTCGTTGCCCCCGACGATCACCAGCGTTGGAACGTCGAGTCGCTGCATCTCGGGATAGCGCGGCCGCTGATCCCAACCGAGCATCGCTTCAAGCATCTTGATCGTTGCCTGATTGTTGCCGAGGCCACCGCTGAGCGTCGCCATATAGCGACCAACCGGCGTATCAGCGAAACCGGGCGCGACCGTCGGCGGACCTTCCTCTTCCCACTCGTAGGAACGGGGTTGCATGACGACCACACGTTGGTTCTGCTCCGCCAGCGTGATCTGATCCTTGATCCATTGCCGTCCGAGCGGCCAGAAGTGCGGCGTCGTGTGGCCGACGACGAGCGCCAGCGCGCGATCCGGGTAGTCGAGCCCGAACTGGGACGAGATGACCCCACCCAGCGAGTTGCCGCCGACGATTGCCTGGTCGAGGTCGAGCGCGTCCATCAGGTTCCGCAGGTCGCGGGCAAAATCGGCGATGCTCCAGGGGCCGGGCGGGTCGTCCGAGCGTCCAGTACCGCGCCGGTCGAAGGTGATCACGCGGTAATGCTGCGAGAAGTAGGGAACCTGGAAGACCATCCAGCCGAGATGATGGTGACCATGCAGGATGAGCGGGGTGCCTTCACCGGCGCTCTCGTAGAAGAGTTTTACTCCTCCAGCATCGACATACGGCATCGTTTACTCCTATCGCTTGCGTAGCCGGGGATTCAATACATCGGTCATCGCTTGTCCAAAGAAGTTCAACGCGATCACGGTGAGCGCGATAAACATGCTGGGGAATGTCGCATACCACCACGATTGAAGGAAGCGACCGCTTGCCTGGGCGTGAGACAGAATCGTGCCCCACGACCAGCTTGTCGGATCTCCCAGCCCGAGGAATGAGAGACCAGCCTCCGCGAGAATAGCAGAGCCGGCCACGAACGAGAGATTGATGAAGATCGGTGGCGCGGCGTTCGGCAAGATATGACGGAATAAGATCCGTGGATGGCGGCAGCCGATCGCTTCGGCCGCGTCGACGAAGTCCGATTCGCGCAGCCGAATGGCCTCGCCGCGCACAATCCGCGCCGTGCCGGGCCAGGAGAAGAGGCCAATCACCAGCGCCACCGTGGTGCGGCTCGGCGGGATGACCGAGGCAAGGAGGATCATCAGCGGTAAGACCGGCAAGGTGAGGAAGATGTCGATGACGCTGGTGAAGAGGTCGCCGAGCTTCCCGCGAAAGTAGCCCGAGATGAGGCCGATCAGGACACCGAGTCCGGTCGAGATCGTCGTGGCCAGCGCCGCGACATAGAACGAACTGCGAATTCCCCACATCGTTTGATCGAAAATGCTGCGGCCGAGTTCATCGGTGCCGAACCAGAAGTAGCTCATCGGCGGCAAATTCACATAACTTGCGCTCCCATACGCTCCTGGGTAGGGCGAGATGAGCGGTACGAAGATCCCGAGCACCGCCAGGGTGACCAGGATCAGGAGTCCAAGCATGCCGAGCACGTCGCGGCGATAGAGCGACGCGATGAGTCGCCAGCCGGTGTAGCGACGACGCGGGCGCGATAGTGCCTCGCCCGTTCGTGCTGGCGATGTTGAGGCGGAGACTTTACTTCTACCGACCATAGCGGATCCTTGGATCGAGGAACCCATAGAGTAGATCAGT